>DATMZQ010000130.1:0-3554 GCA_035573615.1 Burkholderiales bacterium
GCCAAAAGGGTTATTCAAGGTTTGCAGGGTCTTTTCCTCCAAATCGATATAACCGAGATCATAGTCCATAAAGCTGACCAGCCAGATACCGTCATGTGTGGACTAGACGCACCGGCTGAGTTTGCATGAGCCACCCTAGAGAATGGCTTAATCAATCGTCTGTGGTATGTACCGCTCGCACTTCGGCGGCTCATGTCGTAATTGGAGGTGCTGAAATGCAGGCGCAGTCGATTGAAGAAGGTGGTGGCGGTTGGTGTCGCGTTCACGCACCTGAGCGCACGTGCGAAAGAAATCCGCGGCGTTACGAAGGTATTTAATCAACTGCTAAATAGTATTGCTCCAGAATCGGTAGAAAGCCATATTTCCGCTAATCACTCACGGTTGTATAAAAGTTCGATGGAAGGCACCCTCGTCAAAGACCTGAGGATTCTGATCGTGGATGACTCGGAGACCACTCGCCGGATTCTCCGCGCCATCATTCGTTCTCGCGAATGGATCATTTGCGGTGAGGCGGAGACCGGCCGAGCGGGAATTCGCCAGTTTCAGAAGCTGAAACCCGATTTGGTCTTGATCGATCTGGCCATGCCAGACATCAATGGCATCGAAGCCGCCAGGCGAATGTCAATCTTGAATCCCAAAACCCCTCTTATCCTATTCACAATATTGGAGTTAGAGGGAATTGAAAAGGTGGCTCACGAAGCTGGAATTTGCGCCGTCGTTTCTAAAGCTCAGGCTTGGGATTTGGTTAAAAGCATCGAGACAGCGGTCGGCTACATCCAGCAGCATGGGCAGTCTTCACAAGAGCCTGGACCGCAAATTCAATAGTGAGCACAAGGCATTGCCGTGCGTCGCTGTCCTGCCTCTAGCTTCGTTGTACGCCGACGTGCGTAACTGCGGCTTGAACCGTCATCGCATTTGCGGGAATAGTGATCTTCACCTGCGTCCCCGGGTTTGCATTCTCCAGTTGCAGCTCTCCGCCAAACTCCTTCACCCGTTGACGCATCCCACCGAGTCCTATGCCAACGCTTCCCGGGCGCAGCTCAATCACACTATCGTCCAACCCCTTGCCGTCGTCTCGCACCGTCACGGCAGTCTGCGATTCTGACGTCACGACAGTAATCCATGCCTTGCGTGCGCCCGAGTGCCGGAAAACGTTGGTTAGTGCTTCTTGGATGATCCGAAAGATGGCTGTCTCCAGCTCCGGTTTGAACCGCGGGGAATCGCGCGGCGGCAACTGCACCACTGTTTCAATCCCGCTGCGCTTCGTAAAGCCTTCCAGATACTGTTCAAGCGCAGAGCACAGCCCCACTTCATCGAGGAGCGGCGGGTGCAGCAGATGCGACATGCTGCGCACCTGCTGAATCGCGCGATCGATGAGCGTGCTGCTGTCCGCCGCGGCCTTTTCTTTCCACTCCGTCGACAAATCCGGCCGCATGATTCCATCGAGCATCATCTTCGCCGCGCTAAGTTCCTGACCAAGGCCATCGTGTAACTCCCTGGCAATGCGCCGGCGTTCTTCATCCTGCGTGACGATCAACGCGCTGGATAGCTTGCGCAAGTCCTGGTTCAGCGTCTCCAGTTGCCGCGTCTTGCGATGTAACTCGGCAAAGACGCTGACCTTGGCGCGCAACAGTTCGGGAATCACCGGCACCGAGATGTAATCCACGGCGCCGCGCTGATATCCCTGTAGCCGGTCCAGGTCGGTGAGGTGCACTGCGGAAATGAAGATGATCGCGGTGTGCTGAAAACGCGGATGCTGCCGAATCATTCCCGCAAGCTCGAAACCATCCAGTTCCGGCATGCTCACATCCATCAGCACCACCGCGATGTCGGTCTTCAGCAGGCGATCTAGCGCTTCGCGGCCGGAATTTGCCTTAATCAGATTTTCGCCCAGCTCTCCAAGAATTGCCTCGTAGCTCAGCAACTTTCCTGGTTGATCGTCGACCATCAGGATGTTTACTTTTTCGGGCGCGCTCATCGGCACTCTCGTCGGATGCAAGGGAAGGGCATAAAGTTATCGATGCAGCCACATGCGCAATGCCGAGAGAAGCTGCTCGGTATTCACAGGCTTGGCCAGATACTCCGATGCCCCGGCTTCCAGGCATTTCTCGCGGTCGCCCTTCATGGCTTTGGCGGTCAAGGCGATGATCGGCAACCGCCGGAAGTCCGGATTTTGCCGCATCACCTGCATCGTTTCGTAGCCGTCCATCTCCGGCATCATGATGTCCATAAGAACGATCGCGATGCCCGGGGTAGATTCCAGAGTAGCGATGGCTTCGCGTCCCGTGCCCGCCGTCATCACCACCATGCCACGGCGTTCCAGGACGCTGCTGAGCGCGAAAATGTTGCGGACATCGTCGTCCACAACCAGGACCTTCTTGCCGATCAAGGCGTCGTCCGAGCGATGGAGCCGGTCTAGCATTTTCTGCTTCTCGGCGGGTAGATCGGAGACCACCCGGTGAAGGAATAGCGCGGTCTCGTCCAAGAGCCGCTCGGGTGACTCCACCCCTTTGACCACCACGCTGCGTGCCAAGGTATGGAGTCGCGCGTCCTCTTCCGAAGACAAATCCTTGCCGGTGAAAACTACCACCGGCAAGTCATTGAGCGCCGGCGTGTCGCGCAGCCGCTCCAGCACATCAAATCCGCTCATGTCCGGCAACCGCAGATCCAGGACCATGCAGTCGAATGGCTCCGAGTTGATGGCGTTCAGCGCTTCTTGTCCGCTCGCGGCTACAGAAACCTGAATGTCGCGATACCCGAGCAGTTCGCGAATGCTGAGCTGCTCTGCGGGATCGTCTTCCACTACTAGCAGACGCTTCAAGCGAGGCGTCGCATATTCCTTGATCCGTGAAAAGGCGCTCTCCAGCCCCTCGCGAGTGGTCGGTTTGGTCACGAACGAAAATGCGCCGCGCGACAATCCGTGCTGACGATCTTCGTCGAGGGTCAGGATCTGCACGGGGATGTGTCGCGTAGCAGGTTCCTGTTTCAAGTGATTCAGCACTGTCCATCCCAGCATGTCCGGTAGGAAAACGTCCAGGGAAACAGCGCTGGGATGAAATTCGCGCACCAGCATCAACGCCTCGCTGCCGCGCGCTGCGACCAGTACCTTGAATCCCTTGTCGTGCGCCAGATCGCACAACACCCGCGCATAGTGCGGGTCGTCTTCGACGATCAACAGAATCAGGTCGTCGGGCTGCAGATTTTCACGATCGTCAGGCACCTGCTCCACCACCGGCTCGGCGACATTCGCAGAAGTCAGCTGCAGCGGGGAAGCAGGCTGCAAGATTCGCCGATCCGTCGCAACCGTAACGCCGGCTGAGGAGCCAACGTAGGTCTGCGGCAGGTACAGCGTGAACGCACTCCCCGCGCCCGGCGCGCTGCGCAGCTGGATTTCGCCGCCAAGCAAACCCGCAAGCTCGCGGCTGATTGCCAGGCCCAAACCGGTGCCGCCGTACTTGCGGCTCGTTCCCGCATCCGCCTGCTGGAAGGCCTCGAAGATGATGCGCTGCTTTTCGACGGGAATACCGATTCCCGTGTCGGAGACTTCGAACGCG
>DATMZQ010000131.1:0-10986 GCA_035573615.1 Burkholderiales bacterium
GCCGTGACACGGCTAGTCGCTTTCTTCTAGTCTGGTATGCGCGGCTCCATCGGGCGAGCTGTGCGCTATAACCATCACGTATTATTGAACGTTAATATCGTTTTCGACTGCCTTCACGCCCTGGATACCGCGCGCAATCTCTGCCGCCCTCTGCGACTCTTTCCCGGCTGGCAGCGCTGCCACTCAGCCAGGTTCGCGCACGTTCAGCAGTCATCGTTTCCCTCCCGTGGGTTAGGACCGGCGCCGCCGTACGGAATCGCCATTGGTGGATGCCGGTCAGTGGCTCTTGGACGCCGCTTGGACCGCCTTGGTTCCGGAAAGCAGCTGTCCGCGTTGCGCGCGGACGCTGGCCCGCGGCTTTCAAACAATCCCAGGATGCCCCTCCTGGGTAGCAATGCTGCAGGCGTTGCTGCGGCACTGACTTGCCGTGTAATCAGAATTCTCTGCTGCTTTTCTCTCGATTACTTGAGTTCAACTTCCACAAAAACGAACTCGTGTGGGTTTGGATTCACGACATTGTGCTCGACGCCGGCGTCGCGCGCATAGGACTGGCCGGCTGCCAGATCGGTCACGATCTCGCCATTGGATGTTTCCTGCATCAGCTTGCCGGCTGTCAGCACAACCACGATGTAGTCATGCGCGTGCCGGTGCCAACCTGTCTCCGCACCGGGCGCGAAGCGCCATTCCGTCACAATCGCCCGGCCGGTTTCCTGCAAAAGCTTGGAAGCAGCTTGTGGTCGCGCTTTGGTCATGAATTCTCCTTTGCTGAAGATGTCATGGGCAGCATCACTGCAGCGGCTCTGGCATTTCAATGACGCCAAGCTTTTGCAAGCCGTCGATCTTTTGAGTTGAATAGCCCAACACGGTTGCCAGGACATCTCGTGTATGTTCGCCGATCAGATATGGCGCGCCGGCGCGCGGATGCGTGGGCTTGCCGTCAACAAAAAACGGCGTAGACGTTACGCGAACGCTGCCGCAGCCGGCATGCGGCACTCGCGGAAAGGCTTCTCGCGACAACAGTTGCGGATGATTGACGACTTCTTCTGGCGACAGCATGGGCACTACCGGCACGCGCGCCGCAGACAATGCTTCGATGGCCTCGTCCGCATCCTGGTATCGATTGAGCCATTCGCGATACACCTGCTGCAACGCGCCCCAATTTTTGCGTCGTGCCTGTGGCGTGACGAAGCGCGGGTCCGCCGCGAGTTCCGGTTTGCCGACCAGTGCAACCAGGCGCGACCACAGATGTGGAGCGCCCGCCGTCTGCAGCGCGATGTGCCGCTCGCCAAAAGCATGCACCATCATGCCAATGCGCGGCTGGCGTTCCACCGGGCCGCCGTTTAGCAATGCGCCATAGGTAATATCGTCGGCCGCAATGAGACATTCGAGCATGGAGATATCGAGCGTTGCACCTTCGCCGCTGCGAGCCCGCCTCAGCAAGGCGGCACAGATGGCGCCGAAGGCGTGGGTTCCGGCGAGCACATCCGCGGCTTGCAAATAAGAAACCCGCGGCTGCGTTTCTCCGCCGCGATCGAGATCCATCAGGCCGGAGATTGCGTTGATCAGATGCGCGTACGCCTGCAATGAGCTGAGCGGGCCCGTCTGGCCGAAACCTGAAATGGAGCAGTACACCAGGTCGGGAAACAGACCGCGCAGTGCGGCGGCGTCCAGGCCGTAGCGCGCCATGACACCCGGCGAAAAATTTTCAACTACCACGTCGGCATTGCGTATTAGGTCGAGGACCAGTTCGCGCGCCTCCGGGCGGGCGAGATTGATCGCGATGCCTTCCTTGCCCGTGTTCAGGCGCGCGAAGTAGCTGCTTTGGTCTGCACGATCTGCCTCGAGCTGGAAGGCCGTATAGCGAATTTCATCGCCTTCGCCGGGACGCTCTATCTTGATGACGCGCGCGCCAAGGTCTGCAAGCAGGCGCGTGCAGTAAGGTCCTGCCAGCACGCGGGTAAAGTCGATGACGGTATAGCCATCGAGCAGACCGTCACGCGTGGGCGCAACAGAATTCACCATTCAAAGCGGCATAAGTTAGTCAATCTATGAAGGCGTTGCCGGTGAGCCGCCCGTTAGTGGTCCCCCGGCTCGTTCGAGCGCGATTCTATCCGCTATCCGGTACTTCAATATGAAAACTGTGCGCCAGCAGAAACGGTCGAGTGTCACCTGTTGTGTCGAGGGTTTGCCTTGGCCGTCGCAAAGCAGCGACGTCGCTTTCTACAAAGCCGGCTGGGAAATTTTACAAGCAGCGCACTGCGCACCAGTAAATTGTGCAAACGAGCGAGCCGCTTGCGGCAGACGAACGTCAACGTGCGCCATTCGTGACGGCGCAGCGTCGGATATTCTCTACAGAGAACGGCGTGCGACGTACAAATGCTGCCTGCGGTGCGTGCGTCCGCTTGCCCAGCATTACACGTTAAGCACGTCACGCACAGCTAAACGGATTACTGCCAATGGCATAGCTGCTGCATGGTATTGGCATAACTGCCTGCCGCGAAAAATCGATGTGTCAGTTTTGCAAAGTGCTCCTGTTTCCCACATCCCTTTGTCGCGCAGGCAGACCGCCTTATCATCTATTCGATTGACCGGACGCGCGCGGTGGAACCGATGCCGCGCGCGCTCGCCGTGCCGCTGTGATGGCAGTCCGCAAGCCGCTACGCGAATAAAGGCTACGTCCGCCTCGCGCAAGCTGCGGGATATTCCCAGCGTACGTCACGAAGTGGCCCGGCCATTGCGTCGCTTTGTGGTGACGCTTGCCTTGCTCGCCGGGGACTGCGGCATGGGATGGGCAACTGAAATGCGCGCCGGCGAAGCACTACCCTCGTTTGCCGAATTGCAGGACAAAGGCGCAGTCGTGGGCAAAATCAGCATAGACAACCAGAACATTTTCGATCTGGAAGATCCCGAAGAAAACAATTTCGTTTTCCGGACGGCGAATACGCTGCACATCAAGACCCGGCCGGAAGTCATTGCACAGTCGCTGCTGTTCCGTAGTGGCGATCCGGTTTCCGTGCGGCTGATCGAAGAAAGCGAGCGCGTGCTTCGCTGCAATGCCAGCGTGTACCACGTGAGCATCCAGCCCGAGGCGTATCACGACGGCGTAGTGGATATCTCGGTCACGACTCGCGACACCTGGACACTGGAACCCGGCATTGCCTTCAGCCGGGCTGGCGGTTCCAATTCAACTGGCGTCTCGCTTGAAGAGAGCAACCTTTTTGGCACCGGCATTGCCGTTGGCATGGCTTATACCTCAACGGTGGATCGCGCCGGCACGGACTTCAGCTTCGGTTACAACCATCTCTTCGATGGCTGGACGCAGATCGCCTATTCGATCGGCTCGCTGGACGATGGGGAGCGGCAGGCGTTCAAGCTGGTGCGGCCCTTTTATTCGCTCGATTCTCGCTGGTCCGCCGGCGTGCTCGGCACGAAAGACGATCGCATCGAATCGACCTACCAGGCCGCGCAGATCGTCAACCAGTACCGCTACCGCCAGGAATCGGCCGAAGTGTTTGGCGGTTTGTCCAGCGGGCTGGTCGGACGCTGGACGCAGCGCTACTCCGTAGGTCTGAGCTATCTGGACGAAAAATTCACGCGCGATCCGTTCCTGGTGTCACCGGCGACTTTGCCACCGGACCAGACGCTGGTGTCCCCTTTCGTGCGCTATGAATTGGTCGAAGATGACTTCAAGATCATGACCAATCACAAGCAGATTGAACTTGCCGAATCGGTCGCGATGGGACTCCACGCGCAGGCACAGATAGGCCGGTCGCTGAGCGAACTCGGCTCCTCACGAGAACTCTGGCTCTATTCGGCCAGAGCGGAAAAAGGATTTCAGATCCGGTCCAAGGATACCTTGATGACATCTGCATCACTTTCCGGACAGTACGGAGATGGTCGCGTGGAGCGACAATTTCTGGGAGGAGCCGCGGAATATTACCGTCCGCATGCAGGTCGCGCAGTCTTTTACTCTTCGATATCCGGCGGCGTTCTGCGCAATCCACAGGTCAACGACATGCTGATGCTTGGCGGCGACAATGGCCTGCGCGGTTACCCGCTGCGCTATCAGAACGGCACCCAGCAAGCGTTGTTCACGCTTGAAGAACGCGTCTACACAGACTGGTATCCGTTTCGCCTGTTCCGTGTCGGCGGCGCTGTGTTCTTCGACGTTGGCCGCGCCTGGGGCGGCGATTTCCAGAACACGGCCAATCCCGGCTGGCTCAGCGACGTGGGTTTCGGCCTGCGGATATTGAGCTGTCGCTCCGCGTTCGGAAATGTGCTGCACGCGGACATCGCGTTTCCGCTGAACGGGGATTCAGACATCAGGTCGGTTCAGTTCCTGTTGCGCTCGAAGGCAACGTTCTGAAGTTTTGGGCGTCAGCGTTTCAGAGTTTAGGGCTGCTCGCTTGTTCTTCCCCATCTGTAGCACCCCATAAGGCTCAGGCAGCCCGATCCCGAAATCGGGTGCATCGGAGGTGATGCCTATAACCTATTTCTCAATGCCCCCGGGCGTCGTGACGCGCAGATTGATCGGCACGCGCCCGCCCTGCGAATCGATGACATACAGTTTCACCTTGGGCAGGATCTTTTCCATCGAGTCGAGGTAGAGCCGGGAGCGGGTCACCTCCGGCGCTTTCTGATATTCGTTCAGCAGCGCCAGGAAACGGGTGGTGTTGCCGATCGCCTCGGCGATGCGCTGCTGCTTGTAGCTTTTGGCGCTGCTCAGCGTCTGACTGGCTTCGCCGCGCGCACGTGGAATCTGGTCGTTGGCATAGGCACGTGCCTGGTTCTGCGCTTTTTCGCGATCCGCCATGGCATCGGCCACGTCCTGAAAAGACTGTGCCACCGAGGAATCCAGCGAGATGTTCATGATGCTGACCGAGGCGATGCGAATGCCGCTGCGATAGCGGTCCAGCGTTTCCTGCGTCTTGGTCTTGACGCGCGCCTGGATCGCCAGCCGGCCGGTGGTCAATACCTCATCGATGCCCATGCCGAGCACGGTTTCGGTCAGCACGCTTTCCGCCAAAGTCGACACCAGTGTCTGCGGACGGTCGATCTGGAACAGGTAATCCGCGGGATTGAGAATGGCGTACTGAACCACCAAGGCAACATTCAGAATGTTGGTGTCGCCGGTGAGCAATTCCACGCCGGCCGGTGCCGCGGTTTCGCCATCACGCAGCGCAAATCCCACGCCGATCTTCATGACACTGGTGGTCTTCAGGACATCGACGCGGTCGATGGGCCAGGGCATGCGGTAATGCATGCCGGGACCGACGCGCGCGGCGATCGCGCCGAACCTGCGCACCACGCCATGCTCGTCGGCGTTCACCGTGTAAAAACCGGAAGCGAAATATGCAGTGACAAGGCCCACCGCGATCAGGACGGCCCAATAGCGCCGCCGAACTTTCGCCGGCGCGAGGCTGTAGGACGCATCCGCGTTCATTGCAGTGCCCGTCTAGTCGACGGGGCGCCAGCGACCGGCGTGGGATCTGCGCCGGGACTACGCAGTGGTCCTTTGCCGCTAGCGGTGGTCGATTCCATTGGCTGAGCAGGAGTTGACGAACCCTGGCGCGGCAGCGGCGCGATGACACGCAGTACCTCCGACTGCGCGGGCAGGAACAGCGTCGTGTTTTCATCCATTATTTTTTCGTACGTCTGCAGCGTGCGCACGAATTTGTAGAACCCGGCGTTGCGACTGAACGCTGCCGAGTACAGCCGCGTGGCCTCGGCGTCGCCCTCTGCCCGGATGCGCTGGGCCTCTGCGTAGGCTTCCGCTTCGATATGGGCTTTCTCGCGATCGGCTTGCGCGATGATCTTGCGGCCAAGCAGTTCACCGGCCGTGCGGTACTCCTTGGCCATCTTGCCGCGCTCGGCCTTCATGCGCTCGAAAACGGGCGCGCGATTCTGTTCCGGCAAGCTCAGGCGCACCAGTTCGACGTCGACGATTTCAATGCCATAGGCGCTGCGTGCAAAAGCAGCCACGCGCCCGCGAATCTGCGCCACGATGCTGCCGAAGCGCTCGGCATTGCCATCCGGTGCGATCAGCGCCGCGGCCGGATGGGCGCCCAGCACCGCGCCGACTTCTCCAAGCAACACGTCCGCCAGCCGCACGTCCGCCGCAGCACGGGTTGCGACCGTAACCAGATAGCGCTGCGGGTCCGCGATGCGCCATGTCACCAGCGTCTCCGCCACAATGTTTTTCTTGTCGACGCTCAGATACTCCGCGGGCGCCGGACGCGAGAACGTCAAGCTTTTGTCGAGCGTCACGATGCTGTCGAACGGCGCTTTGACCTGCAGGCCCGGCTCGTCGAGCACGCGCAACACCGCACCGAAGCGAGTGACCAGCGCGTACTGCGTCACATCGACCACAAACAGACTGGAAAGCGCTGCCCACACCGCGATTGCCATCACGGCAATTGTTGCCGCCACAGCTTGCCAACGCCGCGCCGGATTGGCGATGAGGGCGCTGGCCGCGTCCACTTTATTTGCCTCGTCCGAGGGCGGCCGGCTGCAGCAGCCACATATCAAAATCCTTGACGTCGCGAGCATCGGGCATGATGAATTTTTGCAGCCCCGGCAGCGTTTCCTCGATGCTCTCCAGCTGCAGGCGGAATTCGGTGAGTTCCGGCGCGCGCCGGTAGGCGCCAAGCTTTAGCGTAAAGTTATCGGCATCGCCTTGCGCATGCAGTATCTGCTGCTCCTTGAATGCCAGCGCCTGCTCGATCATGGCAGCTGCGTCAGCTTTGGCCTGGTTCACCATCTCCACCGCAAAGATGTTGGCACGGTTGATGGTACGCAGCTTGTCTTCCTGCGAACTTGCCACATCGCGGAACGCATCGTGTACTTCTCCCGGCGGATGCACGTACAACAGCTGGAAGGAAACGACTTCGATGCCGCTCCCGGTTTCATCGAGTGTTTGCTGCAGTGATTGCTCAACGTTTTGCTCCACACTGCTGCGATCAGCGGTATAGATGGCATCGATGCTGTTGCGCGCGGCTACGCTGCGCAAAGCCGCTAGCGTTACGCTGCGCACCAGCGCCTCGGGCTCTGCGACACGGTAGGCGTACGCCACTGCGTCCTTGACGCGGAACTGCACCGCCCAGCGCAAATCGATGAGGTTGCCGTCACCCGTCAGCAGGAACGGCTCCTCCGGACCCGCCTCCTTCTGGAACCACGCACCGCCAGAGTTTCCGCCGTCGATCAACGGATTCCAGCCGGCGGCGCTGGTGGTACGGATTGCTGGCGCCGCTGGTGCCTTACCGCCCGCGAACCCGAACTCGATGCGCTGAACCTCGTCCTTGCGGACGATGCGATGTGCTTCAAATGGCCATGGCATCCGGTAATGCAGTCCCGGCTCGAGTACAGGCGCCACGATTTCTCCGAAGCGTGTGCGCAATCCGACTTCACCCGGCTGCACGGCGATGAAGCCACTCGCTGCATAGAGCACGGCCGCAAGCGCCGCCGCGATTCCGGCCAGTTTTGCCGCCGTCACGCGCAATCCGGACATGCGCGCAAAGCGGTCGCGCAGCCAGATCCATTCAACCGGCACCGGTGCGCGCCGCATGCTGAGCACAAGCAGCACCAGGAGCAGCAGCGCACCTGCCACTTTCAGCCAATCGGGAAGCAAGCCGGTGGCGGTGCCGAACGTCGCGCGCGGGTCGACACCCCACGCGCGGTAAATTGCATTCAACGCGAAGCCGGCCAGCAGCGCAACGCCCACGATCGCGCCGAGATAAATTGCCATGATCCTGGCGCCCAGAAACCGCGTCAGCGGCACGAGGCTGCCGATGTTGGTAGCCGGGCCGACCAGCAGAAACACCAGTGCAGCGCCTGGATTCAGGCCCTTCAGCACCAGCGCGGCGGCCAGTGGCGTCGCCTCGGACGCACACACATAAATCGGCACGCCGACCAGCAGCATTACCAGCATGGAGACCAGTTCACTGCCGAGATAACGCTCGAAAAAAGCGGGTGGCAGGGCAGCCGCAATGAGCCCGGACAGTACGATGCCCAGCACGATCCAGTAACCGATATCGTCCAGCAACTGGCGGAACGCGTAATGATTGACACGCTGGAGGATGCGCCATAATCGGGCCGCTCGGCTGGCTGGCCACGCATCCGGCGCCGGCGCAGCGATCGGTTCATGCACATGATCGTTGGGTTCGTGAGCATGCGGGGCATGGCAATCGCTTGCGCACTCCACCGTCTGCTCTTCAGCGCGCTTGCGCTCGCCGAACAGATTGGTGAGCAGACCGGCTGTGAGCGCGGAAACCACTGCAGCGACCGGACGGAACACCGTGACGAGCGGATCCATCAGCGCATACGTCAGGCTGATGGAATCGGCTCCGGTTTCCGGCGTCGCAATCAGAAAGGCGACGGTAGCGCCAGGCGTTGCGCCCTGGCGTTTCAAGGCTAGCGCGGCCGGCACCACGCCGCACGAGCACAGCGGCAAAGGCGCCCCGACAGTCGCGGCCCACAGTACCGATTTGATTCTGCCGTTGCGGAACAGTCTGGACAGCAGCTTTTCCGGGACACACACCGCCAACAGGCCGGCAATAAAGAAACCGAACAGCAAAAATACGGCGGCCTGCTTGAAAATAATCCAGGTCTCCCACAACCACCGCAGCAGAAATTCGGTCATGGCTTATTTCCATCAGACGCGAACAAGCGGCGGCTCGATGCCGCCACCGCCTGCCCGCTTGTCGGCGCCTGTCTTATGCGAACCTCACTTCAAATATTTCTTGTCGATGATGCAGGCGACCGAATACTGCGGATCCACCACATTGGCGATCTTGATCTGAGCGACCTGGCCCAGCAGCTGCAGCGCTTCGTATTTATCGTAGCCGTAGTCCTCGACCATCCAGCCGATCAGATCAGAGCAAGCCAGGCGCAAGGCGTCCATCAGGGGCCGGGTGCTGCCAATCGACATCGCGACTTTGTCGTTGACCAGCCGCGGCCAACCGATTTTTTTGCCTTTGATCAGGTTGACGGTGAAGCGAACGTTGAACGAGGTTTCAATGGCAGCGCCGTCGATCTCCCCGTCGCCCTGTGCCGCATGACCGTCGCCCAGCATGAACAGTGCACCCGGCTCGTTGACCGGAAAGTACAACGTCGTTCCTTCCACCGTTTCGTTGAAGTCCATGTTGGCGCCGTGCTGCCCGGGAACCAGTGAACTGATGCATTCCTTACCCCCTGGCGCGGTGCCGATGGTGCCGAAGAAGGGACGCAGGGCTACTTCGACTTTGCCGATCTTGCTATTGGGCAGATCCAGCGTAGCCACGCGGCGGCTGCGGTCGATTTTCCACACGAACAGCCGATCGGGCACCGGGGGCGTGATCATCATGGTTTTGTATTCCGGCGCCAGCGCGCCGAAATACGGAATCGAGCCGCCCCAGCCAAACTCGCGGTTGAAGTCGATTTTGTCGAGGTGCACCACCAGGGTGTCGCCGGGCTCGGCGCCTTCGATGTAGAAAGGGCCGGTTTGCGGATTGACCTTGGTAAGGTCCAATTTCGGAAACAGCGTCTTGTCGCCCGTGCCGTAGACGTCATTGGAAGCGTCGCGCGTGCTGGTCACCACGCTGTCTCCCGGTTTGATGCGCAGCACTGGCTGGTGCGCATAACAATAAGTGAATTTGACGTCATTGCCCGGATCGTATTTGTGTTCCGCGGCGACAGCCGCTCCGCCCTGGACGAAAACCCCCACCATTGCGAGCAACCACGCTCGCGCCAAACTGCTGTGGACTGAAAACATGACCCCTCCTCCTCGTTGGTGCTGCTGGTTATCGAATCCGGTGAATGGACAATTGCCCTCTCGCCGTGCCCTACTTGCTGGTCCGCCCGGCGCTGGTTTTGCGGTTCGCCCGGTTACGGTCGTAATGGCTGCTGTCCTGAAGCAGACCGAACAACTCCGAGTCGGCCGGCAGCATCAGGGTGGTTCCTTTTGGTACGAGATTGCGCGACGCCTGCATGGTGCGCACGAAGGTGTAAAAGTCCGGCCCTTTGGCGAGTGATTCCGCATAGATCCGCGCCGCCCTTCCTTCGCCTTCGCTGCGCGTCTGCTGCGCCTGCTTGAGCGCTTCGGACAGAATGCGGCTTTTCTCCTGGTCCGCCGCCGCCCGCACCTTGAGGCCTTCTTCTTCACCTTCCGACCGGAATTTCATGCTAAGGCGGCCACGCTCCGACTTCATGCGGGAATACAGCGGCGGCCGGTTTTGCTTGGGGAAGTCGAAATTTCGCAGCAACACGCCATTGATGCCGATGCCAAAATCGCGCAACGCGATCTCGCGGCACTTGCGGCTGACTTCAGCAAGAACCGCTTCGGACTTGAAGGACGATGGTTCCATGGAAAAAAAAGCGCTCAATGAATTGCGCCCGATGGCCGCGCCCAGTTCTGCGAACAGGATGTCGCCCAGCCTGGACTCCGCGCCACTGCGGTCGAACACGGTCTGAAAAAATTTCTCGGGATCGGCGATGCGCCAGAGAATGGTGCTGGCGGCCACGACCGGGGTTTTTTCAACAGTCAGGAATTCAGTGGCAGCCGGCGTATAGACGAACAGGCGGCTGTCGAAGGTGCGCACGCTTTGGTACGGAATTTTGAAGCGCAGGCCCGGACTGGTGATGACCTGCACCGGCTTGCCGAATTCCGTAACGAGCGCATGCTCGCCGGTTTCAACGATGAAGCAGCTGAGTTTTGCAACAGCTGCCAGCGCGCAGGCGAACCCGAGCACGATGTAAACGTGCTGCCACCGGCGGTGCGCCGGCAGTTCGCCCCTGTCATCGGTTTCCGCCATGACCTCCCCCCGGTCAACTCAGCGCGCGACATTTGTTGGGACTTGCCGCTAGAGTCTGCGGCGATTGCAGGAAGTTTACAAGCGCCACTCAATGCATAATGTGCTGCGCCGCAATGCCCGGCGCATGTGCGTAGTGCGAAACGCCTGAGGGGTCTGCTACAGTGCCTGCCTCTTAATCCCCGGTAGCCGCATGCCCACC
>DATMZQ010000132.1:0-10285 GCA_035573615.1 Burkholderiales bacterium
TTTTTGGCCAATGGAACTTGACACGGATCTAAAATCGTTCTGACTCAGATACTTTTGGACGCCTCTTCGCGCATACGGTTAACAGTATCCGGTGCCGCACGAACGCGAAAAAGTGTTCCTGCCCCTTCTGTACGTTCGTCCATTACCTCGCAGGTCGCAAAGATCTCGCCCCTTAACTGTTGCGCCGCCCACGGCAGGAATAATTCTGCCTCGATAAGGTCCTTCTGGAAGAAAGCCCGAATGCTGGAATGTAGCGTCGCTATGTCTGCCTCGCGGCGTGCGCTCATCACCATGCAATCCGGGTACCGCTGGCGCAGCGCGGTTTCCTGTGAGGCCTGCGCCGCCGCATCGCCGACGCAGTCGATCTTGTTGAACACGCGGATACGGGGCGCGCGCTGTGCGCCGATTTCGTTCAAAACATCATCGGTTACGGCAAGCTGGCGCTCGAATCCCGGATCGCTTGCATCGATCACGTGCAGAAGCAGCGACGCTTCGGCGGCTTCCTCGAGCGTCGACTTGAACGATGCCACGAGGTCGTGCGGCAGGTTCTTGATGAAACCGACCGTGTCACTGATCAGTACGCGCGGCACGCTATCGGGATGCAAGGCGCGCACCGTGGTGTCCAGCGTCGCGAAGAGCTTGTTGGCAACCAGCACCTCGCTTCCGGTAAGTGCGCGCATTAAAGTGGATTTGCCCGCGTTCGTGTAACCGACGAGCACCACTCGCGCGAGCCCCTGGTGCTCGTGGCGACGCGCGCGCTGCGTTTTGCGCTCAGCATCCATTGCCTTGATTTCTTCCTGCAGTTCGGCAATGCGATCGCGTATTTTCTGCCGGTCCAGGGCGCTGTGAGCTTCCCCTGCCCCACGTCCGCCGGTGCCGCTGCGCTGTCGGCCCTTCGGCCCAGCCAGCTTTGCCTGTTCGCGCAACCGCGGTGCCATGTATCCGAGCCGCGCAATTTCGACTTGCGCCCGCGCTGCTCGCGAGCGCGCATGCCGGTGGAAGATTTCGAGGATGACCATTGTGCGGTCCATGACTTCGCAACCTACCTCGATCTCGAGGTTTCGCGCTTGGGACGGCGATATCTCGTGGTCGACCAGCACGATGTCTGCGCAACGGGTTTCTGGATCGGCTTCGGATTTCGCTGCTTCCTTGGCACGGGCCGCCCCGCTTTTTCCCCCCGGCCGCGCGTTGCCGGATGCCACGGACTCATGCGTTCTCTGTTCCGTTTCGGGCTCGTTTTCCACGAAGCGGCGCATTTCCTGCCGCTTGCCGACACCCATGTAGGCAGTCGTATCGAAATGGTCGCGTCTTTGGGTGAAAGTGCCCACGAGTTCGAATCCCAGGGTCTTGGCCAGCTCGCGCAGTTCGTTCACCGAGGAGTTGAACTCGATATCGCTCACTCCGGTGAGCTGCACTGCTGCAACCACGGCCCGCAAGGACTTCTCGCGGCCCTCTGGTCCCATCGGGCGATTACTTTCTTCAAGGGTCGAACGGTATTTTGCCGGAGCGACCGGACGCCTCACTCCCATTCGATGGTCGCCGGTGGTTTTGAAGCAATGTCATAGACCACGCGATTGATGCCCCGGACTTCGTTGATGATTCGGTTCGATACCCTGGAAAGCAGCGTGTAGGGCAGTTCCGCCCAATGCGCGGTCATGAAATCGTCGGTCTGCACAGCCCTGAGCGCAACAACGTATTCGTACGTGCGCCCGTCGCCCATCACACCGACCGACCTTACGGGCAGAAATACCGCGAATGCCTGTGCCGTCTTCTCGTACCAGCCGGAAGCACGCAATTCTTCGATGAATATTGCGTCAGCCCGGCGTAACAATTCGGTGAACTCACTCTTGATCTCCCCAAGAATCCGCACACCAAGCCCCGGGCCCGGGAACGGATGGCGAAACACCATGTCGTGGGGCAATCCCAGCGCCAATCCAAGTTCGCGTACTTCGTCTTTGAATAACTCGCGCAGAGGCTCCAGCAGCTTTAGATGCAAGGTCTCCGGGAGTCCACCGACGTTATGGTGCGACTTGATAGTGTGCGCCTTCTTGGTCTTTGCGCCGGCGGACTCAATGACATCCGGATAGATCGTGCCTTGGGCCAGCCACCGGGCATTGGGCAGTCGAGCCGCTTCGCGTTGAAATACTTCCACGAATTCGCGTCCGATGATCTTGCGTTTCTGTTCCGGATCGCTGATGCCTTTGAGCGCCGACATGAATTGCTCAGAGGCATCCACGGCGATTACTCTGACGCCGAGGTTGCCGGCAAAAGTTTCCATGACCTGGACAGCCTCGTTCAGCCGCAGGAGCCCAGTATCGACGAAAACGCAGGTCAGCTGCGTTCCGATGGCCCGATGAATTAAAGCAGCCGCCACCGATGAATCTACCCCGCCCGACAAACCCAGGATGACTTCGTCATTGCCGACCTCCGAGCGGATGCGCCCAACTGCCTCTTCGAGGTAATCGGGCATGTTCCACTCCGATCGCAGGCCGCAGACACGGTGCAGAAATTGCTGGATCAGCGCCTTGCCCTGCAACGTATGGGTCACTTCCGGATGGAACTGCACGCCGTAAAACCTGCGGGATTCATCAGCCATGCCGGCAATCGGTGTTGCAGCGTTGCTCGCAATGATTTGGAAACCAGGCGGTAGCGCGATCACCTTATCGCCGTGGCTCATCCAGACATCGAGCAAGCCATGCCCCTCGGCGTTGCGGCGATCCTCGAGACCGTCCAGGAGTCTGGAATGTCCGCGCGCACGGACTTCGGCATAGCCGAATTCGCGTATCAAACCGTTTTCGACCACACCGCCCAGCTGCGCCGCCATTGTCTGCATGCCATAGCAGATGCCCAACACCGGTACCCCCAGATCGAACACGGTTTGCGGGGCGCGGGGTGTGCCATCCACGACGACCGACGCAGGGCCACCCGATAGAATAATTCCCTTCGGCGCGAAACCCCGCACGAATTCGTCGCTAACGTCATAGGGGTGCAACTCGCAGTACACCCCTGCTTCGCGCACGCGACGCGCGATCAGCTGGCTGTACTGAGCGCCAAAATCAAGGATAAGAATTTTATCGTGGGTCATTCAGTACAGACGTGGTAGCCGACGCGAGAAACGGGAAGCCCGCCAGCCGGAAAATCCCGTGCGCCTTGCCGCGCATGCATGCTTATTCGACGTGATAGTTGGGCGCTTCCTTGACGATCTGCACATCATGTACGTGCGATTCCCGCACTCCAGCGGTCGTAATTTGCACGAACTCTGCGCGTTGCTTTACGGTTTCGATGGTCGGACAACCCAGGTAGCCCATTGCTGAACGCAAGCCGCCCATCAGCTGATGCATGACCTGGACTACACTACCTTTGTACGGGACCCGGCCTTCCACGCCTTCTGGCACGAGCTTGTCCGCGGCATCTTCATCGTCTTGAAAATAACGGTCGCTCGATCCCTGCTGCATTGCGCCCAGAGATCCCATGCCGCGATAAGACTTGTACGAGCGTCCCTGGAATAGCTCTATTTCACCTGGCGCTTCTTCCGTGCCGGCAAACAGGCCGCCAAGCATTACCGAGTCTGCCCCTGCAGAGATCGCCTTGGCGATGTCGCCCGAATAGCGAATGCCGCCGTCTGCAATCATTGGTACACCGGTACCCTTCAGCGCGGCGGCCACTTCACTGATCGCCGTGATCTGCGGCACCCCTACACCTGCCACGATGCGGGTCGTGCAGATTGACCCCGGACCAATACCAACCTTGACGCCATCTGCACCCTGGTCGAGCAATGATTTCGCCGCTGCTGCTGTAGCAATGTTGCCACCAATGACCTGGGCGGCCGGATAGGTGCGCTTGATCCAGCGCACCCGGTCCAGCACCCCCTGAGAATGTCCATGGGCCGTATCCACAATTAGCACATCGACGCCGGCTTCGACCAGAAAGCCTACCCGCTCTTCTGTGCCTTCTCCAACACCGACCGCTGCGCCTACGCGCAAACGGCCGAGTTGATCCTTGCTGGCGTACGGATGCTCGGAGGACTTCAGGATGTCCTTCACGGTAATCAATCCACGCAATTCGAATTTCTCGTTGATGACCAGTACGCGTTCCAGCCTGTGCTGATGCAGCAGACGCATTGCGTCTTCGATACTGACGCCTTCGCGCACGGTCACAAGTCTGTCGCGCGGGGTCATGATGTTTTTCACGGGCTGGTCGAGATTGCTTTCGAATCGCAGATCGCGGTTGGTGACTATCCCAACCACTTTCGTTCCATCGACCACCGGCAGTCCGGAAATGCGATGCTGCCGGATGAGATTGAGTACGTTTCGTACGGTCATGTCCTGCGAGATTGTGATGGGGTCCTTCACCACACCACTTTCAAAACGCTTTACCTTGGCGACTTCGGCGGCTTGCGCTTTAGGTAGCATGTTCTTGTGAACGATGCCGATGCCTCCTTCCTGTGCCATGGCGATGGCAAGGCGCGCCTCGGTTACCGTGTCCATGGCTGCCGAAACCAGCGGTATATTGAGCGATATGCTGCTGGTTAGCTGAGTCGTCAGGCTGACGTCACGAGGAAGAACGGTCGAATGGGCGGGAACCAGCAGAACGTCATCGAAGGTGAGCGCCTTTTGCAGGACTCGCATGCTTTTGATCCTTCACAAAGACGCCATTATACAGACCGAGTTTCGCGTGGTAAATCCAAGGCCTGCGGACGTTTTACGTTGACCGTCGCGGTCCGAGCAGCTATGGTTGTTTTATGGCGCTCCATCGGTAAACAACCTGCCGTTTCAACCGTTGAATGCTTGTGCGATCAGCCTCGAGGAAACGACCGCACGACACAGTTCCATAGCTCATCAGGAGAATTTCGCATATGTCATGCCCATTGGGTAACACCGCACTGCTGCTTGCCATTGTCGTAGCGGCAACATCAGGCGCTGCGATCGGCGCGCAAACCTACAAGTGGACGGACGCCGAAGGCAAGGTCCATTATTCCGACCAGCCGCCACCGGCCAATATCAAGGAACCAACCACCGTAAAGACGCCGCGGCAGTCAGCGCCGGCAGCGCCGAGTGCTCCAAATGCAAAGGGTGCACCGCCTCCCAAAGCCAAGACATACACCGAGCAGGAAGCGGACTTCAAGAAGAGACAGGTGGAGACGGCTGAACGCGAAGCTGCGGAAAAGAAGAAAGCTGACGAGGCCGCCGAGAGGAAGCAGACTTGCACGCAGGTGCGGGCGCAATTGAAAGGTCTTCAGGCTGGTGGACGGCTCACTCAGACTAACGCTCAGGGAGAGCGCGAATACATGAGCGATGCGCAAATTGGTCAGGAAATTGACCGTCTGAAGAAAGCAGAAGCGGGCGTGTGCAACTAGCAGTCCGGCCGTTCAGCGGCGCGGTTTTCTCTGTTGTCTTGCGCGCTGCCGTCTTGCATGCTTTGGATCGGCAACCAGTTCACGATAGATTTCAATTCGGTCGCGATCGCGTAATTCGGTTTCAGGCGACACGAGTGCTCCCCAGATGCCAACGTAATTGCGCGCCGTTTGCCGGCCTGACAGACCGGTAGCCGCGAGCGCATCCGCTACGCGCGCCCCTTGCTCGAGTTCCAGAACGATAACTTCCTGTGTGTGCGGTTGAGCGTAGACCACTTCCACCCGGATCTTCATCGCTCCCCGTATAACTGTCGGGCACGCTTGACGAAGGCGTCGACGAACGTGCTTGCGATGAAATGAAATACCGGCCCGAAAATTTTCTCCAGCAACTTGCTGGAGAACTCATAGTGCAGGCGAAATTCGATTTTGCACGCTTCATCGCCGAGTGCCTTGAACCGCCAACTTCCATCGAGCTGGCGAAAAGGACCGTCGATGAGTGTCATCTCGATAAGCTTCGGGGGCTCGGCCCGGTTTTGCGTCGAGAACCGCTGCTTGATGCCACGAAAGTCAATGACAATGGCGGCGCGGGTGATGTCACCCTGTCTTTCCAGTATTTCGGTTCCGCCGCACCAGGGTAAAAACTCGGGATAGGCAGGTATGTTCTCCACCAGCGCGTACATTTGCGCGGCGGAATATTCGATCAACACGGATTTCTCCACCAGCGCCATCAGATACGTCCGAGCCTTCGTGGAAGCGTTGGTAAAATACACGACCCGCAGCAAAAACTCACGCCGTCATGAGCATCGTTCAGAATAAAAAAGCCTTTCACGATTACTTTATCGAAGAACGCTTTGAGGCCGGCATGATTCTGGAAGGCTGGGAAGTAAAGTCGATACGCGCCGGGCACGTGCAGCTCAAGGAAGCTTATGTGGTCGTCAAGAGCCAGGAAATCTATCTAATCGGCTGTCATATCACTCCGCTGACGGCAGCTTCCACGCACATCCAAGCCGACCCTACGCGCACCCGGAAACTGCTGCTTCACGTCGAAGAGATCCGCAAGCTGATCGGCAAAGTAGAGCGAGCCGGTTACACATTGGTTCCGCTCGATCTTCACTACACGCGCGGACGGGTCAAAATTGAGGTCGGACTTGCAAAGGGCAAAAAGCAGCATGATAAAAGAGAGGCCGCAAAAGAAAAGGACTGGAAACGCGAACAGCAAAGGCTGATGCGGCACAGAACCTGAGTAGAAAAGAAACGGCGCCAGGACTTCGCATCCTCACGGGTAATTTAACCCCATGGCGTTTCGGACATCACGCATGGTCTCCAGCGCCAGCTTGCGTGCGCGGTCGCAACCTTCTGCGATGATATTGCGCACCAAGGTTGGATCGTCCACATACAGCTGCGCCCGCTCGCGCATTGGTTCTTGTTCTTTCAGCACTGCATCAATCACGGGTTGCTTGCATTCAAGGCAACCGATGCCAGCGCTTCGGCAGCCCTTTTGGACCCACTCCTTCGTGGCGTCATTGGAATAGACTTTGTGAAATTCCCACACCGGACATTTATCCGGATCACCGGGGTCTGAACGTCGCACGCGCGCCGGGTCGGTTGGCATCGTGCGTATTTTTTTTGTGACGCTGTCGGCATCCTCGCGTAGCGTAATGGTGTTGTTGTAAGACTTTGACATTTTCTGCCCGTCCAGCCCGGGCATCTTGGACGCTTCGGTCAGTAACGCATGTGGTTCCGACAGAATCATCTTGCCACCACCTTCGAGGAATCCGAACAGCCTTTCCCGGTCACCCATCGATAGATTGGCAGCTTCCTCGAGCAGGTCCTTCGCCGCCGTTAACGCCTCGTGCTCCCCCTTCTGCTGATAGCGCATTCGCAGTTCACGGTATACCTTGCCGCGCTTCACTCCGAGCTTCTTGACTGCAATCTCAGCCTTTTGCTCGAATCCCGTTTCCCTGCCGTAAATATGATTGAAGCGACGCGCGATCTCGCGCGTAAATTCAATGTGCGGGACCTGATCTTCCCCAACCGGGACGCGGTTGGCGCGATAGATCAGGATGTCCGCACCTTGCAGCAGCGGGTACCCCAGGAAACCATAGGTAGAAAGATCTTTTTCCGTCAACTTCTCCTGCTGGTCCTTGTAGGTCGGTATGCGTTCGAGCCACCCGAGCGGCGTGATCATTGACAGCAACAAATGCAGTTCCGCGTGCTCCGGGACCTGAGACTGTATGAATAGCGTTGCTGCTGCCGGATCGACACCTGCGGCGAGCCAGTCGACCAGCATATCCCAGACATTCTGTCCGACGATTTCAGGAGTGTCGTAGTGCGTTGTCAGCGCATGCCAATCGGCCACGAAGAAAAGGCATTGGTATTCGTGCTGCAGCTTTACCCAGTTTTTGAGCACACCGTGGTAGTGCCCGAGATGCAAACTGCCAGTCGGACGCATCCCGGATAACACTCGATCTACAAACATTGATTTTTCCTGGTTGCTACTTCAGATTTTGAAGACGTAAGCGAGCGCCCCGATAAATGCGTTTACAAATGGCAACATGACGAAATTGAGAACGCCCAAAAACATCAGCGCAAGCAGAATGATCATGCCGTAAGGTTCAAGCTTGCCGAAACGGTACGCAAGTGCCTGGGGAAGAAGGCTCACCGCAATCCTGCCTCCATCAAGGGGAAGCAAAGGTAATAGGTTTAGAACCATCAGCACCGCGTTGATGACAATGCCGCCACGTGCCATGAGCACAAGCGGTTCGGTGAAGTAATTCGGCGGTACACCATGCATCGCCTTGATGACGAAGGCCCAGACAAGGGCCATCGCAAGATTGGATGCCGGTCCGGCTGCGGCAACCCAGAACATGTCGCGTTTGGGGTTGTGCAGACGGCTGAAATTTACAGGAACCGGTTTGGCCCAGCCAAATGCATATCTGCCCTGGCTCGCAATCAGGATCAAGATCGGGATGATTATTGTGCCCATCACATCGACATGGCGCATCGGATTTAACGTGATGCGACCCGCCTGATATGCGGTCATGTCGCCGAAATGGCGTGCGGCATAACCGTGAGCTGCCTCGTGCAATGTTATGGCGAATATTCCCGGGATCGCGTACAGCGCAATCAGGCGAATCGTCTGCTCCAGTTCGATCACGCGGGCACCGTAAACGGCGCGATACTGCCCTTGCCGCGCCTGATAATGACAGGGACATCACTGGTCAGATCCACGACGGTGGTCATTTCGACTCCACATGAACCGGCGTCCAACATTACTTCAACATCGTGTTGCAGCCGGCTTCGGATTTCATCCATGTCGTTGAGAGGCAATGCATCGCCAGGTAGCAGCAAGGTCGTGCTCAAAATCGGTTCACCCATTTCTTGCAGCAGCGCCTTCACCACGCTATGGTCGGGCAATCGCACGCCTATGGTTTTGTGTCTCGGATTCAAAAGCCGTTTTGGCACTTCCCGGGTGGCCTTCAAAATGAATGTATAACTGCCGGGCGTGGTGGATTTGAGCACTCGGTATTGTATGTTATCGACCATCGCGTATTGCCCGACTTCGGATAAGTCCCGGCAGATCAGCGTGAAGTGATGCCGCTCGTCGAGCTGCCGAATTCGACGTATGCGCTCCATGGCTGCCTTGTCGCCGATATGGCATCCCAACGCATAGCAGGAATCCGTGGGATAAACCATCAACCCGCCTTTGCGCACGATCTCGACCGCCTGGCGGATGACTCGTTGCTGGGGATTTTGCAGATGTACAACGAAATGCTGCGTCATTCCCGGAACTCATTTGCCTGTCCGCAGCTCCTGCCAGACTGCGCGTTCGCCGACGGGTATTTGCGTTGCTTCGCCCACATCGGGCACGTTTGTTCCGGGGCCATGAAAATCTGACCCGGATGAAAGCGCGAATCCAAAGCGCCTTGCCAGCCGTACCTGTGCCGAGGACTTGAAGCGGCCGTCGGCGCTGATTTCGATCGCATCGCCGCCGCTGCTTGCAAAAGCCTCCAACAAGTTATGCAGGACCTGGCGTGTCAGGTGGTAACGGTCTGGATGGGCCAGTACCGATCGGCCCCCGGCGCATCGAATCCAGTCAATGGCTTGGGGCAGAGCGGGCCAGACCGGAGCTACGTAGCCTACCCGGCCACTGCCGAGATAGCGGCGAAAGGCATCGGTTGTATTGCGGACGTGCTTTTGCTCCACAAGGAAACGGGCGAAATGGCTGCGACCAATGGCGGCGGAATCACCAGCGTGTCGCGCCGCGCCGGGCAAGCTGCCCGCTATGCCCGCGGCATCGAGTTGCGCGGCAATGCGTGTCGCACGTTCGCCCCGGCAGCGACGGATTGACGCTAATCCTTCCACCAGACGCGGCGACTGGACATCGATATCCAGTCCCACGATGTGGACGGTATGGTTATTCCATGTGGTGGAGATTTCGACGCCGGGGACCAGCACAATATCGAGGCCGCGCGCGGCTTCAGCGGCCTGTGCCAGACCGTCCGTTTCGTCGTGATCAGTCAGGGCGAGCAGCTTGACACCTCTGGATACCGCGCGGAGGACTAGCTGGGCTGGCGTGAACACTCCATCGGAATAGGTGGAGTGAGTGTGCAAATCAATGCTCAATGAGCGTTACGCAAAGGAATGAGCATGCATCATAGCAAAACCGCTTCTATTGAAAAACCTTTACCGCCGAGAAGGTCTTCCTGCATGACAACCATCCGTTTTCACGCTCTGGCCCGGCTTTGGCGCATTGCTCCCCTGTTGGTGGGTTATTGTGTCTCACCGCAAGCCTTTTCGGCACACGCACAATGCGAGGCGCACAGTTCGAGTAATCGGGTAGCAGTGCTGGAACTCTATACCTCCGAAGGTTGCAACAGCTGTCCTCCCGCCGATCGCTGGTTGAGTTCCTTGCCGGCTCGGGGATTCACC
>DATMZQ010000133.1:0-3934 GCA_035573615.1 Burkholderiales bacterium
AGCTCGTGCCGTTGCTTACAACGTCGAACACCATGACATTGGCAGGATACTGTGGCCCGTCGGTTGCGGCGGTATCCACGATGTAGAGTTTTTTTTCGTCCGGCGAGAAGCATAGGCCGTTAGGGCGGCGCATGCTGCCAAGCACCACGGTTGCCTTGCCGGTCTGAGGATCGAGTCGATACACGTTGGTCGGTAATTCGAATTCAGCCTTGTGCCCTTCATAAGGCCCAAGAATGCCGTAGCCAGGATCGCTGAACCAAATCGCGCCGTCGCTCGCGACGACAGCATCGTTTGGTGCGTTGAGTTTCTTGCCATTGAAGCTGTCCATCAACACCGTCCACGTCCCGTCGTGCTCACGGCGGCGCACCCGGCGCGTATCGTGTTCGCAAGCGATCAGCCGTCCTTCACGATCCCGGGTGTGTCCATTCGAATAGCCGGACTCTGTCTGAAACACACTCACGTGCCCATCATCCTCGGTCCAGCGCAGGACACGATGATTGGGGATGTCGCTCCAGAGAAAGCAGCCCCAATCTCCCATCCAGCACGGGCCTTCGTGCCATAGTGATGCGGCGGGACCCATGCCGTGCCAAATCCGCTGCAGCGTCGCATTGCCCTGGCGAGCAGTGAAGCGTTTGTCCATAACTTCCCACGCCGGATCGGGATACGTGACTGTTACTTCGCCAGTCCAATCGCGGTCTGTGGCGTGCTTGTTGACGGCAAACGCATCGCTGGTTACAGCAATGCCCGTTGCTGCAGCCGCCGTCAGGAAAGAACGTCTGGTGACTTCCATGCCGATCTCCTCTTTTCTATGTTTGATTTATTGCGCGCACGATGGGTGTGGACCCAACAGTTCCGAATCCGCAAATCGTTAGGGCGACCCTGCCCCGACAGGTAAGGTGGCGCATTTTTGTTTCGTGAAAATTTCATCCCCGCTGACAGTATTGCTGTCCTGTAACCCTAGACATTGGCGCGCGGATAAAGCAAACGATAGTGATGGAGTCCGGGAGGGCGAGAGATCGTGTTTGGAGTGCGTCATGCGTCCGATTGAGACATGGGAGGACTTATCGCGACGAAATCCCATCAATGCGCATGATCAGCACAAAACTGCTTCAGGGGAGGGCAGCGGTGCCTGCCGTGAAGCACGAAATGCTCGCGTGCGCCTAAACGAAAATGAAAGAGCGCTTATAACGGCTGGTTTAGTTGTTAGCGCAACGGCGCTGCCAGTTCAAAAGTAACGTTGCAGGAAACCGATACGCGCGGCCTTTGTCCACGGTAGGCATGGACATAGTGAAACAGCCAACCGGGAAACACATACAGCCTTCCCGTGCTGGCCTTTGCCGTGAATGTGGTACCAACCAGGTCCAGGCCCGGCATCGGCCGTCCCCCGTGTCGCGGATCGACAAACGCCAGCAATCCTGAATCAGGGTATGACTTTTCGTCGGCATCCCCTGCGTCCGGGTAATACACCGTAGACCAATGCGCGTCGGCATGATCGTGCGGAATGGTGTAGTCGCCATTGCGCATGACCATAGCCCATGCTTGCGCGCCCATGCGCAGGGCCGGCATGTTTGCGCCCCGTTCCCGTGCCTGCTTATCGACCGTCTCCCGGACACGGTTCACGATCTGCTGCACCAAAGTCCGAAAGCAGCTTTGCGGGCGCAGCGCCAGATCAGACTGTGAATGCCAACCGCCGGCGTTGCTGCGGGTAACGGAAGGCTTGGCCAACGATTCGGCGACCAGCCGCGTTGTCACGTCGCGGTTAATCTCATCCATGTCCGAAAGTTCGTACATGGCAAGCGGCGTGGCGAACAGTGGAAGATCTGGCATGGCGTTATGGCGAATTTTCTTGGCGATAACGGACTAACCAGATTGCGGTTGACAGCGTCATGGTGGTGATCCATGACGTTACAACTCGTCACGTTTTCTAATCGGTTTGGAAGGATTGCGGCGGCGAAAAGCGTTCGTGCATCCGAGACATCGCATTTCAATGACTCAGCTCGCTTCGGACCGGACAGCGGCATATATTGAATTTCTCGCGAAAAGTGCTTTGACCGCAAGGCAGAGCTAACATGCTTGTCCAGCATCCCGCCCCGGAGGCGCACTACGCATCCTCGTGGTCGAGGACTACCCGGATACCTGCGAAACGACCGCAAACGTTTTGGAGTTAAAAGGGCTTGTAGCCAATACCGCAACGAGCGGCCATGAGGCCATCCGAAAGGTAAGCGCTTTCGCTCCCGATCTGGTGCTGCTCGGCCTTTCCATGCCTGCATATGGATGGTATCGAAGTCGCCCAAACCATACTCGGAACGCACCTGGCCAGGAAGCCTGATGAACCCATTTGTCCTGCGGGTATGGGCGGGCCATGTTCGCCGCAAGTCGGTCGAAATAATGCGCCACGCCATCGTGCAGACTTTCGCGCCAGGCAGGCGCTTCGAGAGTGCCTGCAGATGGGTCCGCGATGCAGCCCGGCTACCTACTACGTTCATTGCCCAGGATTGCTCTCAAAGAAGGGAGGGAATCATGAGCGAGGACGACTCCGAGACTATTAGCATTCAGGACGCGATTCGCCTCAAGCACCACGTAAACAAGTCCATCAAATATATGGCGGTTACAACGCAACAGAGCTTCGGAAGCTTGAGCAATTAAGTGAGCAACAACGTATCACGTTACGAGAAAACCTCGCCCACATAAAAAGGTATGGTGGTTTTTCCTGACACGGGTCATGTTGATCGGGTTCCTGTCGGCAAGTATCTCGCTCTTCTATTTCGTTAGTTGTGTTTCAGCAAAACGAGAGGTTCGGGGAACATTTTGTCCCGGCGCAGTCCAATGCGGTTGGGGACAATAACGATGATCGTCGTCACTGCCGGTTCTATTGCGAAAATGAAGCAGTTGGAAGCCGATCTGAGGGCACAAGGTTGCAGCCGAGTTGGGCCCTTGTCTAATGCGCAGCCTTGATCGTGATCTGCACCCGACGCAGTCAAGAGCAAATTGATAGAAAGCAAACCATTCATTGCTTACGCGCTTCCCCCAGACATTCGTACGTCGAACGGCGAGGCATATCAATGGTAAAAACACAGCCCACGCCAGGCCGGTCCTGAACGCGCAGATGGCCGTTGTTTGCCTCGACGCTGCGACGGGAGATTGACAATCCCAAGCCCAGTCCTCTTTTGTCCGTGCCGCCTTGGGAGAAGGGCACAAAAACTTTCTCGGCATCGCTCCACGGCAGTCCTCCGCAATGATCTGCCACGTCGATCAGAATTCGATTCCCGGCGCCGTAGGCGCTCAGCGTGACTTCGGTGCCCGGGTGGGTAAACTTGAATGCGTTCTGTAGCAAATTGCTAATGGCCGCGGAGAGTAGATGCCGGTCGGCTTGGACGGCCAATTGCGGGTCCACCGAGGAGACTAAAAACACGCACTTATGAATCTCCGCTTCCATGGTAGACGAAATTTTGACTTCAAGGATCAAGTCCGCCAGAGCAAAAATCTGGCTATGCATCGGCATGCCCGCGTCCATTCGAACCTCGGCTACCGAACGGTCGATCAGGTCGCGGATTGAGGCCAGTGTACGGTCCATAACTGCCCCGGTGGAACCTGACAACCCGACCGTACCCGCTTTGATTGCCGCATAAGCCAGCGTGACGGTCTGGATGAGATTTCGCAGTTCATGGGCAAGGGCGCCTAATCGTATATTCGTTTCCTTGCTTTGCTTCTCCGCGTTGAGATTATCCCGCTCATCGGAAAACGCCGTGACAGCATCGGCGATGGCCTCGTCCAGACAGCGATTGAGTGAACGGAACTCATTTATTTCAAAAGGCACATGTAGCTCAAATGCCAGGTCAGTTATGGCCTGGCAGACATCCCCGTAGGCGTGCACCACCTGATCAATCGTAAAACCATGATCCAGTAGTTCGCGGCCGTGAATCGCAGCCGCCTT
>DATMZQ010000134.1:0-14535 GCA_035573615.1 Burkholderiales bacterium
AGCCGATGCGTGATAGCACGTTAACGCACCACTCGCTTGCCGAGTCTCTGTACATTTCTGCTAGATAGCTGCTTTTATTGCCCAAAGTTGACTGGCACAACGGTTGCATTGTATCCGCCTCGACCTCTTCATCTTCATCGCTGCGGCAGGACGTCACCAGGCAACTATGAGCATTGCCCGATTCATCAAGCAGATTGTTGGCACGGCAGGAGCCGACCGCGATCTCTCCGAGCCTGACGCCTACGACTTGTTTGCCGCCTTATTGGATGGCGGCGTACCCGATATGGAACTGGGCGCTTGCCTGTGCGCGCTCGTTATGAAGACACAAGTCGCGTCGGAGCTTCTTGGATTTTATCGCGCAGCTTCGGAACGCATGAACCTGCTGCAGGTACCGGACACTACTCTTCGACCAATCATTTTCGCGGCGTATGGCGGAGCCAGGCAAGAGCCCAACTTGCTTCCTTTGTTGGTGCTTTTGTTGCAGCGTTTGCGCGTGCCCGTCCTTTTGCATGGGACGCTTGAGGGCGCGGGCCGGGTTGCGAGCGCGTACATCCTGCGCGAACTCGGAGTGATGCCCGGAAGATCGTTGACTGAAGTCCAAAAATCGCTTGATGAGGAATTCCTTGCATTCGTTCCGACGGCGCTGCTCTGTCCGGGCATGGCGAATTTGCTCGCTTTACGAAGCCGGCTCGGCATCACGAATCCCGCCCACAGTCTGGTCACCCTGCTCGATCCTTTTGCTGCCGGGGGACTGCGATGGTTAAGCACTGACGAGCCACAGCAGCTTGAAAGGCTCGAAATGTTCCTCCTGGCAACCGGCTTTGACGCTCTATTGATGCGCAGTACCGACGGTGAACCGTTTGCCAATCCCAGGCGGCGGCCACGGATCAAGCTTTTCCATCGAGGTGAGGGGACCGTCCTGTTCGAGGAAGAACTGTTAGCAACGCGCGGTGCGCGATGTCAACTTTCGGCCATCGATGCGCATTCGACGGCGGCGTGGGTGAAACAGGCCATGGCTGGCGAAACGCCGATTCCGCATCCGCTTGTCAATCAGTTGGCATGCTGCCTATTTGCGTGTGGTTATACGGAAGATATGAATCAGGCAAAGGCGATCGCGGCTGTTGAGGCGGGAAGCGTGCATTACAAGCCAAAGGATTGTCCCGTTGATGCAGTCCGCTTCCGTGCGACCTGATCGTTACCTTCAATCTTAGTGGCGGACTAGCTCGATCGGCACCCAACCGAATCTCATGAATATGGCTATCCATCCCGAACAAGCCTTCTCGACGACCATTACGCAGGATGAATCATTGCAGTTGCGAATTGGGCACGCCAGCGCAAGTGTAAAAGGGAAGAATAACGAAGATTTCCACGGGATCGTCACTCAGCGCGAGGAGAGTGAAGCACGGGACAGAGGAATTGTCATCGCCGTTGCAGATGGGGTGAGCGGCAATGGCGGCGGACGACTCGCCTCCGAAACTGCTGTAAAGAGCCTGTTACGCGATTTTTACGCAGCACCGCGAGCCTGGAGCATTACCCGGGTTCTAGACAAGTTGTTGCTCTCCATCAACGATTGGCTGTTTTCCGAAAACACGCGACACCCTGAGTATGAAGGCATGGTAACCACACTTACGGTGTTGGTGTTCAAGGATCGCTTTTATCACCTGGCACATGTAGGCGACACGCGGATTTACCGATCTCGGGGTAATGTCTTCAAGCAATTAACAATAGATCACACGTGGGAGCGTACTGACATGCGTCACGTGCTAAAGCGGGCAGTCGGGTTAGACAGTCATCTCGTCGTGGATTACACCGATGGCGAACTCTTACCGGGTGATGTGTTTTTGATGGCGAGCGACGGGATCTGGGAAGTTTTAGGTGAGCGTGTGGTCTGCGAGGCCCTGCGGACAGGCCTATCCACACAGGCTATTGCCGAAGATTTGGTGGAACGATCGATACAAAATCAGGTCCAGTATATGGGTCGCAACGATGCCACCGCGATTGTCATCGCCGTTGATGAAGTTTGAAACCCCGGCAATGCCGCCATTGCAGCGCCTTTAGCGTGCATGCCTAAAATACTGACGAGGAAACCAGAAAGTGGAGCATCAACTTCCCCCGTTGCCTTATCCCCTGGATGCGTTGCAGCCGCATATTTCCAAAGAGACACTGGAATACCATTACGGCAAGCATCATCAAGCCTATGTCACCAATTTGAATAATCTGATTAAGGGAACGGAATTTGCCAATGCTTCGCTCGAGGAAATCGTCCGAAAATCTTCGGGGGGCATTTTTAACAATGCCGCGCAGGTCTGGAACCATAGTTTCTACTGGAACTGTCTGTCGCCGCGGGGTGGTGGTGAGCCAAAGGGACAGTTATTGGAGGCAATTAACCGGAAGTTTGGTTCTTTCAGCGCGTTCAAGGAGGCGTTTTCGAAGAGTGCTATCGGTAATTTCGGTTCCGGCTGGACGTGGTTGGTGAATAAGGGCAACGGAACAGTAGACATTGTAAATACATCGAATGCAGGTACGCCATTGACAGGACCGGACAAGCCACTATTGACCTGCGATGTCTGGGAGCACGCTTACTACGTTGACTATCGCAACCGGCGGCCAGACTATGTCGCCGCGTTCTGGAATCTGGTTCACTGGAATTTTACAGCGAGTAACTTCGCAGCCTGATAGATACTGATTGCATTCCAGTCTCTAGATCTTTGCAGTTCGTCCAGCTTCCAGACCACGCGTACGGTCTTCAAGCAAAAATCCCCACTATGACAGTCGACTATTGCGGCGCGCCGCCGGCTTCTCTACACTACTCGCGGCCGATAAACATGTGGAGGAGGAAGTAAAAATGACGAACCCGCTTGATTCTTTATGGGGCACTGTAATAGTTGGTCTGGTGCTGACCGTCGTCCTGTATTTCATAGTCCGGACAATGTCAGGAGGATAGCCATGGACATGCTCCCCGGAATCTACCGTTGGATTCATATATTGGCCGGCATCATGTGGGTCGGCTTGCTGTACTACTTCAACTTTGTTCAAGTGGCTGCGTTGAAGGCAGCTCAGGGTGATGGCACGGCCGCCGGCATAACGAAGCACGTGGCTCCTCGTGCACTTTTCTATTTCCGGTGGGCGGCATTGGCAACCTGGCTCGCGGGCGCCGCCCTGCTTGGTTCCAATTTTGTCGCGGCCTTTACGTTTCACGCCGGCTTTCAGAAAATCGGGGTTGGTGCTTGGCTGGGCACAATAATGTTGATCAACGTATGGGGCTTGATTTGGCCGAACCAGAAAAAAATCCTTGGGCTGGTGCAGGCGACGGATGAACAGAAAACCAAAGCGCGCAGGACTGCTTTTCTGGCTTCTCGTACGAACACGGCTTTGTCAATACCGATGCTGTTTTTCATGGTGGCGCAGACTCATATACCGATGTAGCGCCGTCGCAATCGGACAAGCGCCCGGAATGTTCCGGGCGTTTTGTTTTTACTGCGCAGGTGGTAGCTTGTTTAATCCTTCGACCCGGTCGCCCGCTTTGACCCCGTTTTTTCTAAACCAACCCCGGTTCATCTCGAGCGCGTAGGCTGCTGCACCGGCGGAAGCATGCGGCTCTTCCGAAAACGGTTCCATTTCTGCAATGTTAAGAATGCGCCCGCTGGTATCGATGAAGGCAACCGAAAGGGCAATTTTGGTGTTCTTCATCCACATTGCAGACACTTCCGCACGAGGATAGCCAAATAACATCCCGCTGTTTTCGGCAAGATTGTCTCGGAACATCAATCCGCGAAGCCGTGTTTGCTCCGTCATGGCGATTTCAACCCGAACCTCCCGATTTTTTATACGCAGGATATGGGTGACGAGCGGATCTGCAAGCGCTGGAGCACCCATTGCGCCAAGCAGAAATACGACCTGCACAAACGAAAAGTAAAAGGCAAAGCGGCGCATCGATTTCGAATGGTGAAACGATAAATTATAGATTCTTGAATCGGGTTGCCGCGACCTTGCGCTTTTTTACCTCGCGTAAAAACCCGGGGTGGCAACTGCTTATGCGGCATGTGCACATAGAAGCGGAGTGCAACGTTCGCTGCAATTGTACTAGTTGCCGGCGTGGGCGTACCGGTCTCCCCGATTGCGCGTGGCCAAGGCGGTCGAATGTGCGGTGCCGGCTGAAGCGCTGCACGCGGTTCATGCGTTATTGATGCGACGCAATAATTTCTGCGCCGTAGGGCAAGCCGAGAGCCGGGCAGAAATGTGTTGACAACATAGTGCGTAACTCTTATTTTCGCCCTGCAGTAAAGCTTGTCTAGATCTGAAATTTCGGATTCCCCAGTCTTGCTTTACGCATCGAGGCAGTAATCAAAACCAAATGCGCGGCGTCGTAAGCCAAAAGCGCTGCGCAACTCTTCGGGAGGTTTTTCAAAAATGGTGAAGCAATCGTTGCACTTCAAACGTGCTGCGGTATCCCTCGCTGCAGTTGCAGCGTTCGGTGCTTCCGGGGTTGTCTCCGCTCAAGGTCTGGATAGCGCTGAATCCAAGCTCTTTCCAAACTACGTAACGGACGACATGCTTCTGAATGCCGACAAGGATTCGCAGAATTGGCTCCATTACGGTCGTGACTATCAAACCACGCGCTACAGTCCCTTGACGCAGGTGAATCGGGATAACGTCAAGAAACTGACCCCAGTCTGGAACCTGTCGTTCGGTGTTCTGGAAGGTCAAGACAGCCAAGCGGTCGCAGTGAACGGCACGATTTACGTTACGACGTCGTTCAACAAGGTCATCGCGGTCGATGCTACATCCGGCAGGGTGCAATGGAAGTACGAACGCGAATTGCCGGGCGATGTGTTCCCGAAACTCTGCTGCGACGTTGTAAATCGCGGCGTAGCCGTTTACAAGAACAAGGTTTACCTGGCTACCCTGGATGCGCACATCGTTGCACTGGACAGCGGTTCCGGGAAGGTCGTCTGGGATAAGAAGATCGGCGATTACACGTACGCAGAAACATTCACGATCATGCCGATGGCGCTGCGCAATAAAATCATTTTCGGTACAGCAGGTGCCGAATATGGGGTGCGTGGCTGGATTGCAGCAATCGATGCCGATACGGGCGCTCCGGTCTCGAAGACATACACTATTCCCGGGCCCGGCGAACCTGGTAACGACACTTGGGCCGGCGAGTCCTGGAAATATGGCGGCGGTTCAGCCTGGATTACTGGTGCCTACGACAAGGAAACGAATTCCTTGTACTGGCCCGTGGGAAATCCCGGCCCGGACTTTGACCGTCATGTGCGCCTTGGCGACAACCTGTTTACCAACAGTAACCTGATGCTGGATCCGGATACCGGCAAGATCAGAAGCTATTTCAACTACACGCCTAATGATCCGTACGATTACGACGGCGTCAATGAGATGATTCTGGTTGACGTCGGCGGCAAGAAACTCTGGCTGCATGGCTCGCGCAACGGCCACTTGTATGGAATCGATCGTGTCAATACAGCCAAGGGCAAGGCCGGCAACGAGCACAAGTGCGTGTGGGTTACAGCACTGCAGCGCGTGAACTGGACCAAGCCGATCACTCCTGCCAATAACTGCAAGCCGGTCTACAACTATCCTGAAAAGGACGTGGTGTACGACAAGGTAACCACCGACATTGCTCCGTCCCTGGACGGCGGTAAAGAGTGGCACCCAATGGCTTACAGCCATCGCAGCAAGATGGTTTACGTGCCGGTGTACGATTTTGCCATGGACCTCCAGGCCAAGAAGATGGAGTGGAAGCGTGGCGAGTGGTACTTGGGCGCCAAGATCATCAACTTTAATGCAGGTGCAGGCCACACCAAGGCTTATGATGCGGCTACAGGCAAGCTCGCCTGGCAGAAATCCCAAAGCTATCCTGCAACCGGTGGCATGCTTGCGACCGGGGGTGGCTTGGTGTTCTACGGCGATCCAGAAGGCTACTTCAATGCTGTGAACGACGAAACCGGTGAACATCTCTGGTCATTCCAGACCGGCTCCGGAATCCACGGCAACCCGACTTCCTTTACCGGGCCGAACGGCAAGCAGTATGTTGCAATCGTGTACGGTGCGGGCGGCGGCGGAATCTGGCCCATTTTCTACTCGGAGTTTCTGAAGAAGAACCAAAAGGGCGGTGGCCTGATGGTTTTCGCTATTGAGTAATAGTCAACTCAAAGAGTAGTACGAAGCTACAGCAAGGCTAAGGGGGGCGCACTGAGAGCCCCCCTTATTTTTTGTCAAGGGAATGGCGACGGCGAACCGTTCAACGAGCGGTCAGCGAACGAGCCTGTATTATCGTTACTGGGAGAAAGGGGAATGTCAAAAAAAGGAGTTGAACGTGCGTAAGTCATTTGTTCGTTACGGCATAACCTTTCTGCTTACATTAATGTGCGTTATGGTCCGGGCGCAAACGGACCCGGATGAAATTAGCGACACGCTGGAACGTTCGAAAGCGCGGGGGAAACTCCTGGCTTGCGCCGATCCGTACGCGTTCCCGTCCGCCGCGCAAAATACGGATCCGCCTGGGTACGATGTCGAAATCATGCGGGACATCGCCAAACGGGGCGGCATGCGGCTTGAAATGGTGTGGGCGGACACGGGTACTCGGGGCGGCACGTCTCGTGCATTTCGCAATTCCATACTCAGAAAACGTTGTGACGTTTTTGTGGGCATGTCTGACAACGGTGATGATGACATGCTGATGGGGCAGCTTGCATTCACCAAACCCTATATCGGCATGGGCTATGTTTTGGTTGTTCAAGGCAAGGCGGCTGATAAAAAATCGCTGGCGGAGCTGAAGGAAGCGAACATTAAAGTCGGTGTATCAATGTCGACGCCGATCGATGACTATCTATTCAGCCGCAACATACCGAGATCGCTCTACCTGGACAATCGCCGGATCCTTCAGGCGATGGCAAATGGTGAAATCGACGCGGGAATGGTATGGGGAACGGCAATTTCAGTTGCCCGGCAAGAATACCCTCAGGCGAAGTTTCATATGGTGGATGGCTACGTCCCGGAGCCCGATCAACGCTGGAACCTGAATTTTATTGTCCGCAAACAGGATCAATCATTGATGAAGTTCATCGATGACGCGGTGTCGGATATGCTTGCGAATGGAAAGATCAAGCAGGTTGTGGAAAGCTATGGAGTGCCGTTTTATCCGCCTTTTCCATAGGATTAATTTAAGGGAGGTCCGTAACACATGTCAGGCCTGAGATTGAATGCGGTAACGAAGCTGACGGCGACAGCTTGTTTTGCCGTTACGTTGTGCGTCGCCTTACCGGCAGCCGCGCAGTACAAGGCGAATAGCGAGGACATGGAAGTTCCAACCAACGACATGAAAGTGGTCGAAGCTGGCCGATACATGTTTGGACGGCGCTGCGCTTTTTGTCATGGTAGTGATGGCCACGGTGCGAAAGGGCCGTGCCTGTCGTGCGGCGTGTTTAAATATACGGGCAATACCAACAGCAGTATTTACGTCACGATTGCCACAGGCGTGCCCAAAAACCTCGGCGGTACGATGGGGGCGTTCGGTACGACCATGAGTCAGGAAGAGATACTCAGTGTGATTACGTTTTTACGATGGGAAGAAAAACGCCGCATCGATGCAAAGGAAATCCCGGACCCTTACAAGAATAAGAATGACGAACCGATGGTTTTTCCAAAATGAAGCCTTGGTGTTAGAAAGGCGAGCATCGTGGTGCTCTTCCTCAGTGACAAAAATAAGAAGACCGGCCATTTGCCGGTCTTCTTATTTCATGAAAGGAGCTTCAGTGCTTCCCAGTGCTGCCGAACCCGTCTGCGCCGCGCATGCTGTGCGAAAACTCCTCCACAATATTCAGGCTCACCTGCAGGATTGGGACAACGACCAGCTGGGCGATGCGCTCCATTGGATTCAGCGTAAAACTGCTCAAGCCACGGTTCCAGAGCGAAACCAGAATTTGTCCTTGATAGTCGGAATCGATCAGGCCAACCAGATTGCCCAATACGATGCCCTGCTTGTGGCCAAGTCCTGAGCGGGGTAGCACGAATGCGGCAAGTCCAGGTTCATCCAGGTGGATCGCCAAACCGGAGGGAATCAGCTCGGTCTGGCCTGGGTGCAGTTGGATTGGTTCGTTAATACACGCTCGAAGGTCAAGTCCGGCCGATCCCGCTGTTGCATAGGCGGGAAGCTGTGCTCGCAGACGCTTATCCAGGATCTTGATGTCGAGATTATGCATGGCGACAATTCAGGTTGAAACGGCAGCTTTATGTGATTTGTACAATTTCGCTACATGCCGGATAAGCATGCGTGCCTGCTCGATTTTGGATGAACGTGCCAGCCGATGCATGCCTTCGTCATCGAAGAGAACCAGCTCGTTGTCATCTGCATCGATTGCGGAAGCCACCAGATTGGCAGCCAGCAAAGGCAGATTTTTGCGCCTGCGCTTGGCCTTGGCATTCTCTTCCAGCTTTTCAGTCTCTGCCGCAAAACCCACGCAAAATGGCGGATTCGGCCATTTTGCAACGGCTTCCACAATATCCGGGTTTAATGCCAGTTTCAGCGTCGGCACGGCTCCTTCTTTTTTAATCTTTTCCGTAGTGCCGTTGGCTATGTAGTAATCCGCTACCGCAGCTACGGCAATGAATATATCGATGCTATTCTCGTAACAATTGACTGCATCCAGCATCTCTCGAGCCGTTTGTACGCGCTCAACTTGCGCCGCCGCCGGTGGCTCAATGGCAGTAGGGCCGGTAACTAACGTTACGCGTGCGCCCGCTTCAATAGACGCGCGTGCTACTGCATAGCCCATCTTTCCCGAGCTGCGATTTGTCAAGCCGCGTACCGGGTCGATCGGCTCGAATGTCGGGCCGGCAGTGACGAGCACATGAGCGCCCGATAATAATTTTGGTTGAAACCAGGCGGTAATCTCACGAATCAGGTCAGCCGGTTCCAGCATGCGACCCATCCCGGTTTCACCGCATGCCTGGTCGCCTGCATCGGGGCCAAGCACCATGACGCCATCAAGCCGCAGCTGTGCCACATTGCGTTGCGTAGCAGGGCTTTCCCACATTTGGCGGTTCATGGATGGTGCGACCATCAAAGCGCAATCCCTAGCCAAACACAGCGTGGACAATAGGTCGTCCGCAGCTCCGTGCGCTAGTTTTGCGATGAAATCAGCGGTGGCCGGCGCTATCACAATAAGTTCACGATCGCGGGACAGATCAATGTGCGGCATGCCGCGGGAAGCCGGGTTATCCCACATGTGTGTATATACGGGCTTGCCGGATAGCGACTGCAGGGTAAGCGGCGTGATGAACTTGCACGCGGAGTCAGTCATGACCACCTGGATGTCCGCGCCCAAGCGCTGTAACTCGCGGAGCAGCTCCGCTGACTTATACGCGGCGACTCCTCCGGAGAGTCCAAGAAGGATTCGCTTGTGCTCTAGTTCTATCATGGAAATGTCTGGCAAGAATGCTCAAATGGGAGTGTAAACTATTGTTGCAGAATATAAAAAAATGTGAGGGCAGATGGCGATTATAGATTGGCCGGTAGACGACCGGCCCCGGGAAAAATTGCTAGCGAAAGGACCTGGCAGCTTGTCGGACGCTGAATTGCTCGCGATCTTTTTGCGCACAGGTACCAAAGGCAAAAGTGCAGTTGATATAGCCCGTTCGCTCCTCGTCAGATTTGGGTCTTTGGCCGGATTGCTTGCCGCTGGCCGCGACGCTTTTTGTACCGTTCCCGGACTCGGCAGTGCCAAATATGCCCAGTTGCACGCCGCAACGGAACTAGTGCGGCGTGCGTTGTCCGCGCAAATGAAGTCAGGCATTAATTTGAGCTCGCCGGAAGCCGTGCGAGATTTCTTACGCTTGTCCATCCAGGATCGAAAAGTGGAAATTTTTGTGGGCCTTTTTTTGGATGCACAGAATTGCGTCATTGCCGTAGAAGAACTCTTTAGTGGAACACTGACCCAGACTAGTGTTTTCCCGCGCGAAGTAGTGAGAACGGCGCTTCATCACAATGCCGCCGCAGTGATCTTTGCACATAATCATCCGTCTGGAGTAGCTGAACCGAGCCGGGCCGATGAAACGCTAACGCAGGCTCTCAAACAAGCGCTTGCGTTAATCGATGTTCGAGTGTTGGACCATTTTGTAGTGGGCCGCGGTAGCACCATGTCGTTCGCCGAACGTGGATTGCTGTAGCGGGTTGAGTAAGTCGTGCTAACTATGGTATAAAGCGCATCTTCCAAATTTGGCGCGCCGCTGTTTTGCGGTTCGCTTGGGATACAGTCCGGAGAATATTATGGCAAGGGTATGTCAAGTAACAGGCAAGAAACCGGTCGTGGGAAACCGCGTATCTCATGCAAATAACAAGACCAAGCGCCGCTTTATGCCTAATTTGCAATACCGTCGGTTTTGGGTTGAAAGTGAAAACCGCTGGGTCAATATGCGAGTCAGTAATGCCGGCTTGCGGACGATAGATAAAAAAGGCATTGACTTGGTGCTGGCAGAATTGCGCGCCCGCGGCGACAAATTCTAACTAGCTAGCGGGAGAACGCCATGAGAGAAAAAATTAAACTGGAGTCGTCAGCCGGAACAGGGCATTTTTACACGACTACAAAAAACAAACGTACGACGCCGGACAAGATAGAAATGAAAAAATTCGATCCAGTTGCCCGTAAACACGTTATCTACAAAGAGACCAAGCTTAAATAGCGCTGGCCTGCCGGGCAATGAAAAAGCCCGCCAACCGGCGGGCTTTTTCCATATCGCCTTAGCTAATCACGCGTAGCAACGCAGCGTCCGGGAGAAGTCCCGCAGAGGACCGATATCGCTCTTCTCTGCACGACGGCACCAGTCTTCGAGTTGCGAAAGCAGTTGTTCTTTGTTGGCCGTAGATCGTTGCCAGACCATTGCCAGTTCCTGGCGCATTAGATAGACGGTTTTCAATACCCTGCTGGTGCTCAACACTTCGTCCAGTTTTGCCTTTTCCTGTTCGGGCACCATTTTGGCGTCGAGGTGTAGCCAGCGCTTCATAGTTTGTAAATCCACCGAATGGCCGCCGGCCTTGTGCTCACGCATTCGCCTCAATTCCTCGGCACAGGTAGTCCGTACGGAACGCGTAAAACGCGCGAGAACATCATACCGGTGAGTGATGACTGCCTGAAGTGTCTGCAGATCGCATATGGACTTGCCGGCCTCCAGTTTTACTTGTGGCGCAAGTTTCTTGACCTGCGCCAGGTTCAACATTTCGAGCACCCGAATGTAGAACCAGCCAATATCAAATTCATACCATTTGTTGGACAACCGCGCCGACGACGCATAGGCATGGTGATTGTTATGTAATTCTTCGCCACCAATCAAAATTCCCCAAGGAACGATATTGGTGCTCGCATCTTCTACCTGGAAGGTGCGGTATCCGTAATAGTGGCCTACGCCGTTGATCACACCTGCCGCCGTAACCGGAATCCACAACATCTGTACGGCCCAAATTGTCAACCCGAGCGGACCGAACATCAGGATATCGGCGATAAGCATTATTGCGACGCCGCCTTTGTCCGTTCGCGAATAGACATTGCGTTCTACCCAATCATCAGGTGTTCCGTGACCGTATTTCGCGAGCGTTTCCTGGTTCACCGCTTCTTTACGATAAAGCTCGCTGCCTTCCAGCAATACCTTCTTCAAGCTAAGGATCTGGGGGCTATGTGGATCTTCCTCAGTCTCGCACTTGGCGTGATGCTTGCGATGAATCGCGGTCCAAGCCTTGGTGGACATGCCCGTGGTGAGCCACAGCCACGCACGAAAAAAATGTGACACAACAGGATGCAAATCCAGCGCGCGGTGCGCGGAATACCGATGCAAGTAAATGGTTACGGCGGCAATGGTGATATGGGTCAACAGCAGCGCGGCCAAAATGTAGCCCCACCACGGAAGGACAACGAGTCCGTTTGCCCAACCTGGCAGGTCCATAAGCCCGTTCACATTCATGCAGGTTACCTCGATAAATCAGAAGGATATACAATTCAGGATTGTACAGTACGTGTATGTTCGTGCAAGGTAATTTTTGGTAACAAAGTTCCAACTATTGGCCGTTTTTAGACCACAAAAGCTCATTTTTGTCCGCGATCCAGCAACGTTACTCCGCCAACGATATGGACATCCCGTCGGGGGAACGGAATCTCGATGCTGTTCGCGCGGAAGCTGTTGTAGAGCGATAGATTCAGTTCTGAACTCAGATTTCCCTTGCCGCGTTCCGGATCTTCAATCCAGGCCAGCAGTTCCAGATTCATCCCGTTATCCCCGAATGCAGTCAGGAGCGCCGTCGGAGCGGGATCTTTCAAAACCCGCGCGTGATTGTTGGCAACTTCCAGCATCAGTTTCAATGCGACATCGAGATTGCTGGAATAACTGATTTGAATCGGAACGCGTACCAGAACTCGGCGATTGGAGTACGAATGATTTATTACCGTTGACGTGACAACCGTCTCATTTGGCACAATAGCTTCCGTGCCGTCAGGGCCCCTGACGATGATGCAGCGCGACGTAAGTTTGGTAACTTCGCCATAGAAATGATCGACAGTTACCAGGTCGCCCGGACTAACGGTCCGATCCAGCAATATGGTGAAGCCGCTGACATAATTCGCAGCAACCTTTTGCAAACCAAATCCGATACCCACACCGACAGCGCCGCCGAAAACCGATAGCACTGTGATGTCGATCCCTACGATCGGTAATGCTATCAAAACCGCGACCACCACCAATACGCTGCGCAGAATTTTGGACAATGCGAAGCGCAAATTGATTTCGACGTGCTGCAAGGCCATGATGCGCGTTTCCAACACACGGCCGATCCACAATGCTGCAAGTACCGTGAGTATTACAGTGAGAAGCGCGGTAAGCACCATCGCTAGCGAGATACGCTGCTGGCCCACTGAAAAACCGGTGTCCTCAAGAAACCTGCCGATGGTCGGTAACAAGCCCGCGATATGCATCGCGACCCCAAGCCATACCAGCCAGGAGAACGCCATTTCCCAGGAGCGCAGAACTCCCCCGGGTGCGAACGTGTGGCGCAGCAGATAGACTGCGGCGCGGATGATTACCATCGCCAAGACTAACGGAAGCGCAATGTTCAACAGATTGACCGGCTGTTCATAGTGGAGCAGCATCCAGCGGCCAGTGACCACTATGATCAGTGCTGTCATCGGAAACAGTTCGCGATTCATTCCTCCAAAACTGATTCTCATTGTTCGTTCGGAATCCGACGAACTCGTGTACACGATTCTCCCGCGCATATATCTAGAGATATGCCACGCGACAAGCAGCGCCAGCGCGATTATGAGAAGTTGCCACAGGACTACACCGCGCTGCATATCGTCCAACAAGCCGGCAAGCAAATGACCTACTTCCGAAGAATTTTTCATCTTCTCTCCCGTGGCGATAACATTACTGTCACTTGTTCAGGCTGTGACCCAATGCAACTGCATGTTGGCGATGTTGACGCCAGTTGCTGTAAAACGCCCGGGTCAGTTCGCGATTGTCCCGTAATACCAGCACGTTCTCCGCATTGCGAAACTGGGCGGCAAAGGTAAAGTTGAAACTGCCCGTAATCAGCGTGGGTTGTTCCGCATTCTGATCTATCACGACGACTTTATTGTGAGCGGCGGAATGCTCGGCATCGGTGAAAACAGGCAGGCCTGCTCTAACAAGAGACCGCAGCGCTGACGACTCCATCGAATCGGTTTGTTCCCGATCGGCGATTATCTGAACATCGATTCCGCGCCGGTGCGCGCGGATCAGCGCGTCCGCAATATCGCGATGGGTGAAGCTAAACGCTTGCACCAGCACCTGTGACTTGGCAGCGTCGATCGTTCGCACGATCAGGCCCGCAGCATCGTTCCCCGGAGTCAATGCATATTCGATCGTTCCGACTGCCTGCACCACATTGGAAGCTTCGAAGCCATGAACCGGCGCTACGAGGGCATACCCGATCACCAAGAGTACCAAGCGCGATACTGCCATGGCTCAAGCCCGCCTTTGCATGATCGCCGCAAAGAATGCGTCGGTGTCGTGCAAGTGGGGACACAGCTTCAGGTATTCATCGCTGTCCAGGGCAATATGGTTTTCGGCAAGCTCGTGTTTCGCGCTGATCTTTTCGAAACTGGAGTGATCGGCAAGAAATTGTTCGACTACCGCCTGATTTTCCTGACCAAGCACGCTGCAGGTGGCATAGACGAGCCGGCCTCCAGGCTTCAGCAAGGAGGCCGAAGCAGAAAGTATTTTTTCTTGTTTTACTGCGAGTTCATCGATCGACTGAGGCGATTGGCGCCACTTCAAATCCGGGTTGCGCCGCAGAGTACCCAGCCCGCTGCAGGGTGCATCGACCAATACTCGATCAATCTTGCCTGCAAGCCGCTTTACTTTGATATCGTTTTCGCTGGCAATGAGTTGCGGATGCACATTTGACAGACCGGACCGCTTAAGCCTGGGATTGAGATTCTTCAGACGCTTTTCCGATACGTCAAACGCATACAGCCGTCCCTGGGACTGCAT
>DATMZQ010000135.1:0-12406 GCA_035573615.1 Burkholderiales bacterium
CGCGCTCAAGAACATCAAGGTGGAAGTTGAACTGGGCTTTGATGCGAAACTGGCGTTCGCCGAAGCTCAACGCTGCCTCAACTGCGATGTGCAGACGGTATTTTCGCCGCCGCTTTGCATAGAATGCGATGCCTGTGTGGACATCTGTCCGATGGATTGCATCACGTTCACCGCCAACGGTGAAGAGCAAGAACTGCGCAGCCGGCTGAACGCACCGGCCGAGACGCTGTCGCAGAGTTTGTATGTATCTGACGTGCTGAAAACCGGTCGTATCATGGCCAAGGACGAAGATGTCTGTCTGCATTGCGGGTTGTGTGCCGAGCGCTGTCCGACCGGCGCTTGGGACATGCGCAAGTTTCTATTGGACGTAACGCACGCGGGACCGGCATGTCGCAACCCAAAATAAACGACTTCGTAGTCAAGTTTGCGAATATCAACGGTTCCGGCTCAGCGTCTGCCAATCAGCTTTTCGCCAAATCGATTCTGCGTATGGGCGTCCCGGTCAGCCCGCGCAACATCTTTCCGTCCAACATCCAGGGACTGCCCACCTGGTATGAAGTGCGTGTCTCGGAGGCCGGCTATCTCGGCGCACGCGGCGGCGTCGACCTCATGGTCGCGATGAATCCGCAGACTTGGGACAAGGACGTGTCGGGCATCGATCCGGGCGGTTATCTGTTTTACGATTCAACCAAAGCCCTTCCGAAGTCTAAATTTCGCGATGACGTACGCGTCATCGGTGTGCCGTTGACCGATATCTGTAACGAGGCGTATTCCGATCCGCGCCAGCGACAGCTATTTCGCAACATTGTCTATGTCGGCGCCCTCGCTGCATTGCTTGACATCGACGTCGTGGAAATCGAAAAGCTCATCGGTGAGCAGTTCCAGGGGAAAGACAAGCTCATCGCGCCGAACATCAAGGCGCTGCACCTGGGGCGCGACTATGCCAAAGCGCATTTCGAATGTCCGATCGGGTTAAGCGTGCGCCGTGCATCCGCAGTGGAGAATCGCATCTTTGTCGATGGCAATACTGCGGCCGCATTGGGTTGCGTCTACGGCGGAGCAACCGTTGCAGCCTGGTATCCCATCACACCGTCGTCGAGCCTTGCTGAAGCGTTCGCGCGCCACTGCCGGACTTACCGAAAAGATGCGGCTGGAAACAATCGCTACGCGGTGATCCAGGCCGAGGACGAGCTTGCCTCCATCGGCATGGTGATCGGCGCCAGCTGGAACGGAGCACGAGCTTTCACCTGCACATCCGGTCCCGGTATCTCGCTGATGCAGGAATTCATTGGCCTCGCTTATTTCGCGGAGATACCGGCGGTCATTTTTGACGTCCAGCGCGGCGGACCTTCCACCGGCATGCCTACACGCACGCAGCAGTCTGACGTCCTTGCCTGCGCCTATGCGTCCCACGGCGATACCAAACATGTGCTGTTGTTTCCGGAGGATCCGGCCGAAAGTTTCGATTTCGCAGCGAGCGCGTTCGATATTGCCGAACGTCTGCAAACGCCGGTGTTCGTACTGCTCGATCTGGACATTGGTATGAACGAGAGGTTGAGCCGGCCGCTTGCCTGGGACGACGCCCGTCGCTACGATCGTGGCAAGGTGATGAGCTTCGAGGAACTCGACGCGGGCAAGGAATTCGGCCGGTATCTGGACATCGATGGCGACGGCATAACGTACCGCACCTATCCCGGCGTGCATCCTTCGCGCGGATCGTTCTTCACGCGCGGCACGACCAAGGACCGCTATGCGCGCTACAGCGAGGCGGGTCCGGATTACCTTGACAATATGCAGCGGCTGTTGCGTAAATTCGAGTCGGCAAAGGATGTCGTTCCCGAGCCGCTGATTCGTGCCGCTTTGCAGCCTAGCCGGCTGGGGGTTATCTACTACGGTTCCACCAGTCCGGCCATGCATGAAGCGCTCGATACCCTCGAGCAGCGTGGATTGCACTTCGATGCGATGCGTGTGCGCGCATTCCCGTTCAGCCACCAGGTTGAGGATTTCATCGCTGAACACGATCACGTATTCGTGGTTGAGCAGAATCGGGATGCGCAATTGCGCATGCTGATCGTAAACGAATGCGAGATCGATCCCGCAAAGCTTACACCCGTGCTGCACTTCGATGGCACACCGATCACGGCACATTTTATCGTCAGGGAAATTGCGGAGGACGCCGCGGCACTGAAAGTTACACCGATGCGCAAGGTACTGCCCGGGGCCAGATGAGGGCGCGCTGCTAAATTAGGACATGACATGACTTATATCGCCAAGCCCAAGCTTCATCATCCCGACCTTCCCGTAAATAAATTGGGATTTACACGGCGCGACTACGAAGGCGCCATTTCCACGCTTTGCGCCGGCTGCGGCCATGACTCGATCAGTGCAGCAATCATCCAGGCGTGTTTCGAGCTTGACCTGCCGCCCCACCGCATTGCCAAACTTTCCGGCATTGGTTGTTCGTCCAAAACCCCGACGTACTTCCTGAGCAGTTCGCATGGATTCAACAGCGTGCATGGACGCATGCCGTCTGTCCTCACCGGCGCCAATCTGGCGAACCGAGAACTGATTTACCTCGGTGTGTCGGGGGATGGTGATTCCGCCTCGATCGGACTGGGCCAATTTGCGCACAGCGTCCGCCGGGGCGTGAACATGGTTTACATTGTCGAAAACAATGGCGTCTACGGGCTGACCAAAGGCCAATTTTCGGCAACGTCGGATCGGGGCTCCAGGAGCAAAAAAGGCTCGATCAATACCGACGCTGCCATTGATATGGTGGTACTGGCACTGGAATTGGGGGCGACTTATGTCGCACGCAGCTTTTCCGGCGACAAGGCACAACTCGTGCCGCTGATCAAGGGGGCCATCCTGCATCGCGGCGCAGCTTTTATCGATTGCATTTCCCCGTGCGTGGCGTTCAACAACCACGCCGGTTCAACGAAAAGCTTCGATTACGTTCGCGAACACAATGAGGCGGTCAACCAGCTCGATGTGATGCTGCCGCGGGAACCGATCACCGCGGATTATGCTGCCGGAGAAGTTGAAGAAGTTACCCAACATGACGGGTCGGTGCTCAAATTGCGCAAGCTGGCGGCCGAATACGATATTCACGATCGCATCGCGGCGATGAATTATCTGCAGCAGCGCAAGGCAGCCGGAGAAATCGTAACGGGTGTCCTGCACGTTGACCCGGATCCGGAAGACCTCCATGCCCATCTGGGCACCGTTGAGTCCGCATTTAACAGCTTGCGCGAAAGCGAGCTTTGTCCTGGAAGCGCGCTCCTGGATCAATTTAATGCCGCGCACCGCTAACGCATAGCGGCGAACAATCCTCTGCTGTGATGGTCCCTGCTGCGTCCGCCGACACGGGCGTTGATATTCGCTTTTGCCGGCTCGGCCCTTGAACGCTTTTACCCCGGCAGAACTCGCCCAGTTCGACCGCGATGGTTTCCTGATTGCGCGCGGCCTGGTGGCGCGGTCTTCGTGCGAAGCGATGAAGAGCGTGGCACGGCGCCACTTGAGCGCCAACATAGAGCCGCTGGAATACGAGTCCCAGGTCCGCTATCCCGGCGCGCCGGCTTCGTTCGACGCACCGGGCGGGCGTACCGTACGTCGATTGCTACAGGCGTACGCGCGCGACGAACTCTACCGCCATTGGGCAACGTGCCCGGAAATCGTCGGGCGCTTGAGCGGCCTGCTCGGGCCGGAACTACGGCTCTCACAGGCCCATCACAATTGCATCATGACCAAGAACCCGGCCTTCAGCAGTGCGACAGGATGGCATCAGGACATTCGCTATTGGTCATTCGAAGAAACCCAGCTGGTCTCGGCTTGGTTTGCGCTCGGGCCCGAACACGAGGAAAACGGCTGCCTCTGGCTGGTGCCGGGTTCCCACCTGATGGAATTGCGCCCGGAACAATACGACGGCGACTTGTTTTTCCGTGCAGACGTGCTTCCGAACAGCAGCGTTTTGGAAGCAAAACAACCGGCCGAACTGGACGAGGGCGACGTGCTGTTCTTTCACAGCCGACTGCTGCATGCGGCTGGACGCAACCACACGGATCTGACGAAGTTCGCAGCCGTTTTTACCTATCACGCTGCGGAGAACCGTCCATTGCCAGGCAGCCGCTCGGGTTCTTTGCCCGAAATTGATTTAACGGCCTAGGGAAGTCATTCCAGATCGTCGATGGAGCGCGGCCAGCTTTTCTTCAGCAGGCGCGAAAGGGCGCGATCGGCCAGAAGCTTGCCGCCGGTCTGGCAGCGGGCACAGTAGTTGGTCTCATTCTCCGCGTACACAATCCGCTGCACCGGCATGCCGCATGCGGGACACGGTTTGCCAAAGCGCCCATGTACTGCCATGTCTTCCCGAAATGCCGTGACTTTCTCCGGAAAGTTGCCGGCCGCTGATGTGCGCAATCGGTCAGTCCAATCGAGCAGAGTGGCGCGGGCCGAGTCGTACAGGCGTTTCAGTTCTTCATCACCGAGCTTTCCGGTCAGGGCAACGGGTGAGAGCTGCGCGCGGTGAAGAATCTCATCAGAGTATGCGTTGCCAATGCCGCTGAGAATGTGCGGGTCAGTCAGCGCGCGCTTGAGCGTGTGGCTTTGGGCTCGGATCCGCTGCGCAAAGGTTTCAAGATCTGACTCGAGGACATCGATCCCACCGGCGTGCAGCGCTCTTGCTGAAGATTCGCCTTCAACCAGGTGCAGCGATGCGCGTCGCTTGGTGCCGGCTTCCGTCAGAACCAGCGTCCCGTTTTCGAATTCGAATACAGCGAGCGCAATTCGTCCGGGAAGCTTTGCCTTGCTATCGAACCAACGCAGCCGCCCCGCGATCATCAAATGCAGCACAAGGAATAGCTGGCCCTCGATTTCGATGACTATGCGCTTGCCCATGCGTTGGACGCCCATGACTTTCTTGCCGTGGACCGCCGATATGGGCGGCATTGCAGTGCGTAGCAAGAATGGGTTCAGCAGACGAACTTGCTGTAGAGTCCGTCGCATAATGCGTGTCTCGAGATTCTCCACGTACACGACTATGTCAGGTAATTCGGGCATGGGCTTCTGTGAATTTGCGGCTTTCATATCCCGGATCGGGAACGCTCGCTGCCCCGGGTGCATCAAATGGTCAGACCACCGGTGGAGTGTATCGTGCCCGTAAGCGCCCAAGTGCAAACCCGCCTGCCCAACGACCTGAGTGATATGGAGTGGGCCCGACGAATCTCAGCTGGAGACGAAGCGGCTTTCGAGGCGCTGATGCGTAGATACAATCGGATGCTGTACCGGGTTGCACGCGCCATTCTGCGCCATGATGCGGAAGCCGAGGATGCCTTGCAGCTGGCATATCTTCAGGCCTATCGCGGCATGGGAAGCTACCGGGGGGAATCAAAATTGTCCACCTGGTTAACCCGCATTGTCGTGAACGAATCACTGATGCGCGCGCGCAAGCGTCGCCGTGAGGGGACGGTAATTCCACTCGATTCCACGGTAGACCAATCGGACGTGGCAATGATAGAAAACATGGAAAGTCCTGATGAGCGTCCGGAAAATGCAGCGATCCGCAGCCAGACGCGCGCCTTGATTGAGCGCCGCATCGACGCACTTCCAGAAGGATTTCGCGCGGTGTTTGTGCTGCGCGCGCTCGAAGAGCTGTCCGTGGAGGAAACTGCAGCCAGCCTCGGCATACCAGAGGCAACCGTGCGCACCCGCTTTTTCCGCGCCCGCGCCTTATTGCGGGAGAGCCTGGCACGCGATGTCGATGTCGCAACCACAGAGGCTTTTGGATTCGATGGCGCGCGATGCGACCGCATCGTAACCGCCGTACTCCTTCGGGTTCGACGACCGGATACGGCCCAACACCGAGTACGGTAGCGCGCCGGAATAGTGAACGGCGGGTAAAATGCAGTCCCTAACCTTGTTTGCGGGACTTGCCATGCCAGTTATGGAATGGAACGAAGCTCTGGTGCTCGACAAAGGCATCATGGACGAAACTCATCGCCAGTTCATCGAACTGCTCAACCGTCTGGCGGACGCTGCCGACGAAGATATTTTGCCGGTCCTGGACGAGTTTATCTCGCACACCCAAGAGCATTTCGCGCAGGAGCAGGAATGGATGGAACAGATGGCTTTCCCGCCGCTGGCCTGTCACGCAAGGGAACACGAAGGCGTACTTGAAACCGCGCAGGAAGTGCGTCGCCGCGCGCTGGCAGGGGAGACGCGCTTCGGCCGCGTTCTGGCGAAGGCCGTAGCCGAATGGTTTGCCAGCCACGCGGCCAGCATGGACCACGTGCTGGCCCTGTACATGAAAGAAAAAGGCTACGACCCCAAGCCTTCGTCCGTTACCGCGAAGACGTAACGGACGGACGAGCCTTGGTGCTATGCCGCTGCGGCGAACGGTTCGGCTTTGGCCGCACCCTCGGCATCCAATACGACCGCCACCGCATGCACCACTGCAGCTATCCGTACGGCAGCCTGTACTTGTTCGGCGCTTAATCCAGCAGCGCGCACCACCTTTTCGTGTGCCGTGATACACATTCCGCAACCGTTTATTGCGGAAACCGCCAGCGACCACAATTCGAAATTTTCCTTTGCGGTGCCCGGAGTCCCGATTATGTTCATGCGCAATCTGGCCGGTAGGCGCCCGTACTCCGCGCTGTCCGACAAATGAACAAAGCGGTAATAGACGTTGTTCATGCCCATGATGGCCGCCGCGGCCTTGGCCGCAGTGAAATCAGCCGGACTTAACTTGCCTGCGAATTCCGCATTTATCGCCTCGATGACCATCGGGTTTCGGGAACCGAAAGCAGCGGCAACGAATGTGCCGGCCTTCAGCGTATCGTCCAGAAGCGTCTCCGCCGCCAGTGAGCCCAGGTTGAGTTTGAGATCCTTGGCATAATCTGGAAGACGATCTTTCAGGGTCTGCAAAGACATACTTGTTTTCCTTTCAGTAGTTCAAAATACAGCGTCAATATTCGGCTGGCCGCAGCCAGCCGAATCCAAGGTCAAGCCGCTTTCAGGAACTCGTCGCCTTTCTTCCAGTTGCAGGGACAGAGTTCATCCGTTTGCAGGGCATCCAGAACGCGCAATACTTCTTCAGGATTGCGACCGACGTTCATGTCATTTACCGAAACAAATCGGATGATGCCCTCGGGATCAACGATGAAAGTCGCGCGCAAAGCCACGCCTTCGGTCTTGTGCAGTACGCCCAGTGCGGACGACAACTCGCGCTTGATGTCAGCCAGCATCGGGAAGGGAAGGTTCTTCAGATCCGGATGGTTATTCCGCCATGCCAGATGCACGAATTCGCTGTCGATCGAAACGCCGTAGATAACGGCATCGCGATCATTGAAGTCCTTATTCAGCTTGCCAAAGCCCGCAATCTCGGTGGGGCAGACAAACGTGAAGTCCTTTGGCCAGAAGAACAGCACTTTCCATTTGCCGGGATTGGTAGCCTGGTCAATTCGCTGAAATGCCTTGTCCGGGTCGATCGAAACGACGGCGTTAAGGTCAAATGCAGGAATGCGTTCGCCTACGGTTAGCATAGTTTTCTCCTTTGGGTTGTCTGTCGAGTATGTTTCCACGCCGCTAGTTTGTGCCAAACGCCTCGATCGATAAAGCGAGAAATATAAGTTATATTGATCGATAAATACGATCATGGGAAACGCGCATGGCAGCATTACCCTCGTTGCGGCAACTGGGCTATCTGGTGGAAGTCGCCGACCGGCTGAATTTTCGCGCCGCGGCGGAGGCGCGCTTCGTGACTCAATCGACGCTGTCCGCTGGCATCAAGGAGCTGGAGTCGTTGCTCGGCGTGGAACTGGTTGAACGGGATCCGCGCGGCGTACGCCTGACGCCGGCAGGCGAAGAGGTGACGCGGCGTGCCCGCGGCCTGCTCGCATCAGCCAACGATTTGGTGGAATCGGCGCGTGGCGCCGGCGTGCCGCTCGGTGGCGTCTTTCGGATGGGTGTCATTCCTACAATAGCGCCTTTCCTGCTTACTGGCATGATGACCGATCTACGAGCGGAGTATCCGGACCTGAAACTCCACCTGCGTGAGGACATCACCGATAGGCTGCTCGAGAAACTGCGCGCGGGCGAACTGGACGCCGCATTGATTGCTTTGCCTTATGCAATCTCCGAACTGATCGCAATCAAATTGTTCCGTGACGAATTCTGGTTCGTTGCGCATGAAGACGATCCTCACGCCAAAAAGAAAGAAATCCTGGTTCGCGACCTTGAGCCGGGCAGCGTCGTTTTGCTGGAAGAGGGGCACTGCTTGCGAGACCATGCGATCGCAGCGTGCGGCGCGCGCGGCGCGAAGGCAAAGGGACTGCTGGAGGCGACCAGTCTCACCACGCTGATTCAGATGGTGGAGGGCGGGCTGGGTGTTACGCTGCTTCCGGAATTGATGATAAAGGCGGGCGTCTTGAAGGGAACCCATTTGATCGCCAGGCCATTTTCCACCGACATTCCTGCCCGAACTGTCGCACTGGTGGCACGCCCAGCCAGCGCCAGACGAGCGGGAGCGGACTTGCTTGCGGATTTCTTCCAACGGCATTACCGGCGCCAGTCAAAAGTGCGGACAGCATCGCGGAGCAACAAACGCTGACCACGTGGGACGGTGAGCGACTTGCGCGCTTCCTTCAGTAGGGATAATTCTGCGTATTTACTTCCGCTTTCTCGCCGCCCGAGCAGAATCTTCCAGCTGCCGCAGGTTCGGCATCCAGCCCCAGCCGAATGCATTGATAATCGTATTGAGCATGCCCAGCCCGGTGCGGGTGTTCATTGGATGCAGCGCGATGTATTGGCACGTTTCGCAATCCGCGCGTGGCAGGAGCGAGCAGGTTTTGCTAGTTTTCATGGACGTAAACAAACCGGTGTACGGCTCCAGAAATCTCGGAGCAAGACTGATCTCGCCGCAAGGCGTACCGTCATCGTTTGAGCAGTGAGATAGAAGCGGACGGGCGGACCCGTCCGCTTCAAGCCAGTGCGCGCGTTACGACTTCGATGGTGTCTTTCGACAGTCCCGCAGCGCCACGGATGTGTTCCAGGGCCGCTTGCGCGCGTGTCTGCCGCGCGGCGTCAAATTTTTTCCAGCGATCAAAAGCGCGTGCCAAACGAGCGGCAACCTGCGGATTCAGTCGATCGATGGCGATGATCTGATCGGCCGCAAAGGAATAACCGGCACCGTCGGGCGCATGGAAACGGACCTGATTGCCATGGCAAAAACTGCCGATGACCGAACGGACCCGATTTGGGTTCTTGAGGCTGAACGCAGGATGCTGTATCAGCCTTTTCACAACGGAAAGCGTCTCGGGCAAACGTGAAGTCGCTTGGACGGCGAACCACTTGTCGATGACGAGCGGCTCATGTTGCCATTTTTCGTAGAACAGCCGTAGTGCTGCTTCGCGTTCTGTTGCCTCGGTATTTGCCAGAGCCGTCAGGGCGGCCATGGCATCGGTCATGTTGTCTGCGGTATCAAATTGCGTAAAGCACAGCGCGCGTATTTCCGCATCGTCCAGCTCCATCAAATAACCAAGACAAAGATTCCGCAGCGCGCGCAGCCCCGCGGATCGCGCATCCGGGCTGTAGGGCCGCGGAGCGCTGGAGCTACGGTAGAAAGCCAGCAATTCTGTCTTCAGTGCAGCAGCGATATGGTGACGCAGTGACCGGCGTACCAGGTGGATGGCGTCCGGGTCGATCTCGTCTACCTGTTCGGCAATGTATCCTTCCGAGGGCAACGCCAGCGCTTCCGCTGCGAAAGCAGGATCTTTTGGCGCATCGGCCAGCACGCGGGCAAAAGCTGTGGCGAAGCTGCCTGGAAATTCAGCAGCCCGTCCCGCGCGCGCGCCGTTCAGCGCGCGCAACAGCAAGTCCAGCGCGAGGCGCTGTCCAGCCTCCCAGCGATTGAAAGCATCCGCATCGTGTGCCATCAGGTGCGTGAGTTCGGCGGCGGAGAAATCGAAACGCAAATTTACCGGCGCAGAAAATCCTCGCAGCAAGGACGGTACCGGTCGCTGCGCGATATTGACGAATTCAAATTGTTCTTCCGGCTTCGTAAGCGACAACACGCGCGTACTGCCATGGCTTTGTGCCTCACCCGCCAGCTGCAATGGTACTTCGCTGCCATCCGGCGCAACCAGGCCCAGCGCAATCGGTATATGCAATGGTTTCTTGTGCGGCTGTCCGGGGGTAGGAGGGCAGGATTGCTTCACGGTCAATGTGTAGCGGCACCCAATGGCGTCGTAGCGGGCTGCGATTTCCAGAAGCGGCGTACCAGCCTGCTCGTACCAACGCTTGAACTGCGCAAGATCAACGCCGGACGCGTCCTGCATGGCCTGCACAAATTCCTCGGTGCGGACAGCTTGGCCGTCATGGCGTTCAAAGTAGAGATCCATACCTTTGCGGAAACTAAGCGCTCCAATCAGCGTATGGATCATGCGTACAACTTCGGCCCCCTTCTCGTACACCGTGGCAGTGTAGAAATTGCTGATCTCCATGTACGACTCCGGACGCACCGGGTGCGCCATTGGTCCGGCATCCTCGGGGAACTGCGCACTGCGCAGCGACCTGACTTCCTGGATGCGTTGCAGCGGGCGCGAATAGGTGTCGGCGCCGTACTCCTGGTCGCGGAATACGGTCAAACCTTCTTTCAGCGAAAGCTGGAACCAATCCCGGCAGGTAACGCGATTGCCGGTCCAGTTATGGAAATATTCGTGAGCTACCACCCGATCGAGGAACATGAAGTCGGTATCGGTGGCGGTGTCCGCGCGCGCAAGGACGTATTTGGTATTGAATATGTTGAGTCCCTTGTTCTCCATTGCTCCCATGTTGAAGTCGCCGACCGCGACGATCATGTACTGGTCCAGATCGAGCTCCAGTCCAAATACTTCCTCGTCCCATTTCATTGCACGCTTCAATGCCTGCATGGCGAAACTGCACTGGTCGAGTTTGCCCGGCTCGACAAACACTGAGAGCGTAACGCGGCGGCCCGACCTGGTTTGGAAGGAGTCATCCAGCCGATCCAGCTTGGCGGCCACCAGCGCAAACAGGTACGACGGCTTGGGAAAGGGGTCCACCCACCGGGCCCAATGACGGCCGCCTGCTTCTTCACCCTGCGCGATCTGATTGCCGTTCGATAGCAGAAAGGGAAAGGCCGCTTTATCCGCGTGAACGGTAGTGGTGTATCGGGCCATTACGTCTGGACGGTCGGGAAAGAATGTGATGCGGCGAAAGCCCTCGGCCTCGCATTGCGTGAAATACCCGTCCCTCGATGCATACAACCCCATCAGTTTTGTGTTCTGCTTCGGCCTGATGCGAATCCTCGTAGTCAAGGTGAATCGATCTGGGACATTGGGAATCTCCAGACACTCGTTCGACAGGGTGAAGTCCCGGGGACCAAGCGAATGTCCATCAAGTAGCACCTCCAGCAGTTCAAGCTCATCACCGTCCAGCTTGAGTGCTGCCATGGCATTGTCCGCTGCCGCGTTTCTCGCAATGGCCAGTTTTGCACTGACCACCGCATAGTCATCCTGCAGATCGACGTCCAGGTCTAAAGTGGACACGAGAAAAGCCGGTGCCGTGTAGTCTTTCAAAAAAATGGTTTTTTGAGTGGACGTAAGCATGATCGCGATGGGCGAGCGGCTGATGATTGACCACGAATTTTACCGCGGCGTTCCTTCCGTCGATGCGCAGGCAAAAAAAGGGCGCCGTGAGGCGCCCAACAGGGGAGGCAATTACAATAATCAGTGAACTGAGCTGTAGTAGTGACGAGGCCGTTTGTAAACTGGCTGCTCCCAAGCGGGCACATGTCGGTGTTCGTACATTACACGGTCCACAGGAGGCGCTAGATAGGCCGGCGGGCCCGGCCTGGCAACTGTTATTTCGAGGGGCAAACGCGGGCCCGGATCGTAGGGCAGCATGATCGTGGAATAACGACCGTTGTAGTCGTAAGTGACCTGGTAACCCGTTAATACCTGGTGATAGCTTTCCACGGTCTGGCAGTGCTGCACCGGACGGTTGACCACGACGGCATTGCCGTCCCGGTTTGCAAGGTGGTCACCTATAGCGGCTCCAATGATGGCTCCCACTACCGTCGACGCGACCCGACCATTGCCACGCCCGATTGCGTTGCCCGCGATTCCGCCGGCGACGCCGCCCAGTATCAAGCCACTGGGCGATCGCCGTTCTTCGTAGCTGGTTACCGATTCGGTCCAGCACTGTTGTTGCGGCTGGCGGACAGTCTGATAAACCGGCACGCTTGAGACCACCGGCGCGCTATCCATGTAATCGGCCGCCGCGTAGTTGCTGGCGAATGCCGGAGCAGCCATCACAATCAGGACGGAAGAAAAAGAAGCAGCGATGTTGATATTCATAGTCATGGTCATCCTCTCGTTGTCCCAACCCCCAT
>DATMZQ010000136.1:0-11739 GCA_035573615.1 Burkholderiales bacterium
CATGATCGTTCCGTCGCTGTCGGTGGCGGTCGCGCTGTCGGCGGCAGGTTGTTCTGTGGCCGCCGTGTCGCTCATGGCTGCGGGAGTATCCGAGACTGCCGGGGTGGTTTCTTCTTCCGCGACAGCGACCGTGGCAAACGATCCGGCGGATATCAGCAAAACCAGTAATGATGCGAGTGTACGTTTCATAGCAGGCTCCTTTGCGTGATAGATAATAAAATGATGTGCCAGTCCCGGGCGCTTGCAGTCTCCGGCTGGCGTCCGGTGATCACCAGCGGCCGTGGATTCTCGCTTGCGACGCATTTGCAACGAGCATGCCAAGCGCTCGTATCCGGACAATCAAGCGCTTATGATTTCGGCAGAAGGAGATTTAGTCGCAGATGGTGCATGAATCGATTCGCCGCACCAGATTGCTGCACGAAACCGCGCGCCTGGCGTTGCATGGCTTGACCGGCATCGGTCCGCAAGGCCATTATTCGCCGCCAAGCTTCAGGCGTGGCCACTGTCACCCTTGATCCCATCGATCGCCCGCATTCGACACTGTCACTGATGCAAACTGCGCTTTCCTCCGTCCAGCGGCTCAAGCTCTATTATGAAAAGAACGAGCACGCCTTCGACATTGCAGCTTTTATCGGGGGCTTTATGTTCGACATCGCCATGCTGGATCGCATTGACGCATGGTCCACCATCGTTCAGCAGGCGGTTTATCTAACCCTGATCGCCGCCATTTTGCTGCAATTATTTTTTGCGCAAGACAAGCCGGCGCCCGCGTTGCAAGAGTTGCCCAGGCTCAAGCGCTGGTATCACGAATACCGAACGGCGTTCGTGCATTTTCTGCTCGGTACCCTGCTGAACCTCTATACGCTGTTTTTTTTCAAGAGTTCGTCGCTATTCGTCTCGGCTGCGTTCATGGTAATCCTGGTGCTGTTGCTGATCGCGAACGAATCGAAACGTCTGAAACAACAGGGCTTGTCGTTCAAGTTCGCGCTGTTCAGCCTTTGCCTGCTGTCGTTCTGCGCCAGCATCGTCCCGGTATTCGCGGGTTCCGTCGGGCTGTTCGTGTTTCTGCTGTCCATGCTGGCGGCGTGCGTGCCGATTGCGGTCATCAACAGGCGCATTCGCATCCATGCACCGGAACGCCAGCGGCAGGCGAGGCGACAGATCCTTGTGCCTTTCGGCCTGGTGCTGCTGCTGTTTCTATCGCTGTATTTGTTCAGGCTGATCCCGCCCGTTCCACTATCGATTCCATTCATCGGCGTCTATCACAACGTTCAGCGCACGGACGACACATTCCAGCTCAGCCATGAACGTCCATTCTGGGAGTTCTGGCACCATGGCGACCAGAATTTTCAGGCGCAGCCGGGCGACAAGCTCTATGTGTACTTCCGCATTTTTTCGCCCGGTCGCTTTGCCGACCAGGTGCTGATGCGCTGGTACTGGAAAGATGCCGCAGGCCGCTGGTTACTGCAGGATTCCATTCCCATCAAAATCACCGGCGGACGCGAGCAGGGATTCCGTGGCTATGGGATGAAATCGAATTACCAGCCCGGCGACTGGAAGCTGCAGGTGGATACCACCGATGAACGGGAAATCGGACGCATCTACTTCGACGTCGCTGAAACGTTGCCGGCACCGCGGGAGTTCCGGACCGACATTCAATAGTCAGCGCACCTGTCGATTGCCCTTGGCTTTTGTCATGGATGAAGGCGCTGATGCATGGCCGGGGCTCGCCGTCAGCGCAGTCCGCGCCAGTTTCCGGGACGTGCGCGCCCATAGCGATAGACCAGCCACCCACCCAGCAATCCGCCGAGGTGCGCAAAATGCGCAACGCTCGCCTGGGTTCCAGTCACACCCAGCACGAGTTCGAGTACTGCATAAATCAGCACAAATACCCGCGCCGGCATGGGAATCGGCGGGATCAGCGGCATGATCGTGCGATTGGGAAAGACCAATGCGTAAGCCAGCAAAATGCCAAATACACCGGCCGATGCGCCTATCACGGGACCGCCTTCGGGACCAAACAATCCGCCGATCAGGAGCTGTGCAACGGCCCCGCACACGACGCTGGCAAAGTAGGCGAGCGCTACGCGGCGCGGACCCCACACCCTCTCCAATTCACCGGCGAACATCCATAACGCCAACATATTAAATGCCAGGTGCGTCAGGCCGCCATGCAGAAAACTGTAAGTGACCAGCTGCCAGAACGTCAGGATCGGAATGCTTGCAAGGCCAGGCCCGGCACCGGGCCATAGGGCGAACCACTGAAACAGCGCATCGCCCGCCACCGTTTCCAGCAGATAGACGACGACGTTGGCGATGATGACGGCTTGCGTAAAAGGTGGAAGCACGGCGGTCCTTGTTTATTTTTTGGTCTGATTCGACCCGGCCACGAATAAAAAATTCTTTGCATGGTACGCTTTCGTCCCTGCAACATGACAGCGCTAGGGCGGCGGTCCCGCTGCGGCTTTAGAACTGTACCTTTGATTTAATCACGATCCCGAAAAATAAAGGCGTCGCAACATGAAAAACAAGATCGTCCTGTTGATCATCCTGTCCGCTCAATATGCCATCGCCGTTGCGGCAACGCCCTACCAGCGGCCAGCCGGCATAGCGGATCTCAAAGAGCCGGCCATTGTCGCGGGATATCGTGCACTGTTCACCTGCTCCGCACATTTTTTTGCCGGGCGTCCGCTGGATGACATCAAAAAGGTCGAGCTGGTCGATGTAGAAGGGCTCGGTTATCCTGACCCAGTCATCGACGAGCAGCGCAAACTGGTCTCCGCCACAGACATTTCCGGAACGATTGTGCGCGTGGCTGCGTTCCGCGACAGCATGGGCTGCACGGTACTGCCGCCGCATTGGCAGACCGGCGACATCCCGCGCTTGCCGAATGTGCAATATGCTGCCGCACCTGATGTGTCCGATTTGCCTTTTCCCGCAGGGGATCGCACAGAGCTGCAGCCCAATGGAGTCGAACCGCGGTACGCGAGTCTGGCGCCGATACTGGATCGCGCATTCGACGGCACGAGTTACGGAGAAAGCGGCGGGGTCGTCACCACGGCGGTTATTATCATGAAGCGCGGCAAAATCGTCGCTGAACGCTACCGCCTTGGATTCGGCATCCACTCCGGCTATCGCACGTGGTCCACCGCAAAGAGTATTTCGGCCGCTTTGCTTGCTATCGCCGCCAAACAGGGCATTCTGGACCTTGACGCGCCGCTCAGCATCCCGGAATGGAACTATCCCGGCGATCCGCGCCAGGCCATCACGCATAAGCAACTGCTGTGGATGTCCAGCGGACTCTTCAGCGGCGGCGACAATACCTACGCTGTGTACTTCGGAGGAGAGGATGTCGTCAGCGCGGTCACCACCACGCCGCTGGAAGTTGCACCAGGCACGCGGTGGAAATATGCCAACAATGACACGTTGCTGTTGCTGCGCGAGTTACGACACAAACTCGGCGACGATCTGAAGTACCTGCGCTTTCCGTACGACCAACTGCTGCACCCGCTTGGCATGTATCACACGCGCATGGAGGTGGATCACCTGGGCAATTTTGTCGGCTCGAGCCAAACCTATACCACGGCACGTGACCTCGCGCGCTTCGGCCTGCTGTTGTCATACGACGGTATGTGGAAAGGCAAAAGATTGCTGCCCGAAGGGTGGGTGAAATTTTCCAGCACGCCGGCACCAACCAGGCCGCCGGTGGCCGGTCAATGGGGCTACGGGGCACAGTTCTGGCTGCTGGACCAGATGCGAGGCGTGCCGCCGGGTACCTTCACCACTGCGGGCAACAAGGGCCAGTTTGTAACCATAGTTCCCGGTCACGATCTGGTAATCGTCCGCACCGGGGTCGATCCGATCGGCAGGCGTTGGGCGCAGGACCGGCTGGTAGCGGACGTCGTTCCAGTGTTGGGCAAATAAATCTTCCGCGACATTGCTCCAGCGCGGATATCGTGCCCTTACTTTCTGTTACCTTACGCCCTGCTCCATCAGCCCATCTCCACCCGAGGCATTCCGTTTTGAACCAAGTCCAGGAACGACTGCGCGCTTTTACGCCCCACGTGCTGCAAGGTATTCGCCGTGGCATCGAGAAAGAAAGCTTGCGGGTGCGCCACAATGGCAAGCTGGCGATGACTCCGCACCCGTTGTCGCTCGGCTCGGCGCTGACCCATCCCCATATCACCACCGACTTCAGCGAATCGCAACTCGAGCTAATCACCGGCGTGCATACGCAGATCGAAGCGTGCCTGGAGGAACTCACGCGAATTCACCAGGTCGTCTATCGCTCGCTGGGCGATGACATGCTTTGGTGCGCGAGCATGCCATGCGGGTTGCCAGGCGATCACGAGATTCCGATCGGCCGCTACGGCAGCTCCAATGTCGGCCGCATGAAGACGATCTATCGCACCGGCTTGTCGCATCGCTACGGCCGGCGCATGCAAATGATCTCGGGCATCCACTACAACTTTTCGCTATCCGAGAGCAGCTGGCCGGTGGCGCAGCTGGGACAGCCGAATGATGCGTACTTCGCGCTGATCCGTAACTTCCGGCGCAATGCATGGCTGCTGTTCTACCTGTTTGGCGCATCGCCTGCGGTGTGCGGCAGTTTCGTCGAAGGGCGCTCGCATGAATTGCGCGAGCTTGCGCCCGGCACCTATCACCTGCCCTATGCCACCTCGCTGCGAATGGGAAGGCTCGGCTACCAGAGCGACGCGCAGTCCAAGCTTGCGGTAAGTTATAACAACCTGGATAACTATGGCGAATCGCTGTTCGAGGCGCTCACGGAACCGTATCCGCCGTACGAAGCAATCGGTATCCGGGACGGCGATGAATACCGCCAGCTCAGCACCAGCCTGCTGCAGATTGAAAACGAGTTCTACGGCAAGATCCGCGCGAAGCGCGTCATACGTCCAGGAGAACGGCCGCTGCACGCATTGCGCGAGCGCGGCGTGGAATATGTCGAAGTCCGTTTGATGGATCTGGATCCCTTTTCCCCGATCGGCATAGGCGCGCAAACCATACGGCTGCTTGACGTCTTCCTGCTGCATTGTTTGCTGCATGAAAGTCCCCCGGACAGTCCCGCGGATATAGGAGAAGTTCGCCGCAACCAGAACCGCGTCGCCGCCCGCGGCCGTGAGCCCGGTCTGCGTCTCGAAAGGCGCGGCCAGGAAGTCGCGTTATCAGACTGGGGCGCACAGCTGGCAGGCGAATGCGAGCCCATCGCGGCTGCCCTGGATGCCGCGCACGGTACAACAGCTTATGCTGATGCTGTGCTGGCTGCGCGCCGCGCGCTGGACGATCCCGAGTTAGTGCCGTCTGCGCGGGTACTCAGTGCAATGAAAAAGGATCACGACGGGTCGTACGTGCGCTTTACGCTCGAGCAGTCTCTGCACCACGCCGCCGAATTGAAGCGGTTGCCGGTTTCACCGGAAGTTGAACAGCATTTCGCCCGACTGGCCAAGGAGTCGATCGAGGAACAACGACAGATCGAAGCGGCCGACACGCTGCCGTTTGAACAGTATCGGCGGCAATATCTTGCACCGGAACGATTGAACATTCCGAGCCGGCGCAAACCTGAAACATCGCTACCGGACTGACTTGAATTTTTTCATGCGCGCCTTGTCCCAATGCGCATTCATGCCGATAATTTCACCCCGCACAACGACAGCGCAGGACTAACCGATGAAACTCTGGATTTTCGATTCCCAGGCATCCCAGGAAGATATTGAAGCGGGCTGCCAGGCCGCCACCGCACTCATCGAAAAACGCGGCCTCAGCGTCGAGCGCGCCTACGATGCAGTGATGAAGCGCAGCAGTCGAGCTCGCTTCGACCAGCGCGCGGCAAAGGCGTGGGACGATGCGGAGGATGAAGCATTGCGCGTCGCGTACCACGGCGCCGAGCCGGATGATGAGCCGGTGCTTGGACCGTTCAAGACGCCCGATCGCCATGCGTAGCAGACGGGGCGCGCCATAGGCATACAACGGCGCCCGGTTTATTTCACGATTTCCAGCAGTTCGACTTCGAACACGAGCGTGGCGCCAGGCTTGATATTAGGCGGTGATCCGCGATCGCCGTAAGCGATGTTGGCCGGACACACCAGCCGGCTTTTGCCACCAACCTTGATTTCCTGCACGCCTTCCGTCCAGCACTTGATGACATTCGCCAACGGGAACGTGGCCGGCTGTCCACGCTGCAGTGAACTGTCGAACACCGTTCCGTCCACCAGTGTGCCCTGATAATGCACTTTGACCGTGTCCGAAGCCTTGGGCGAGGGGCCTTTGCCTTCTTTCACTGTCGTCACGATGGCTCCGGATGCCGTCTTCTTTGCGCCAGGCTCGGCCGCGGCCTTGGCCAGGAAACCTGCACCGGCCTTCTTTTCCCGTTCTGCCACGACGCCGGCCCGCGACTGCGCAAGTTGTTGCAGCTTTGGCTTGAAGGTTTGCATGTCGACTTTGAGCGTGCGTTTCAGAACACCATCCGATAAGCCCGCCTTGACGATTTCCAGATCTGATTCGCTCAAAGCGAAATCGCCGAGGGATTGGCTGATCGCAACACCAAGCGCGTATAACTCCTTCTGCTCGTCGTTCGCAAGCTCGGCGGCGTGCACGTACGGCCATCCAGAACTCAACAACGCGGAGAAGCAGAACAACATGATTTTCATGGTCGACCTTTTGAAAAGAAAATGCTCGCAATGGTACTGGCGTTGCCTTGCAAGTTGGAGTGACTACACGTTGCCCCGAACTGAACAATCGGGGAAAGAGCGGAGGTAACTAAACCCGCGGGTCGTTAGCCAGCGTATTCAGCCCGACCTTTTGATATTCAGCCCGCCAAAAATGAAGTCCGCGTAGGCGGTGCGGCCCTTGGCATCAACGGCTAGCCCCTTCGCCTTGCACCAGCGCGCCAACTCTCCCGGCTTGATGTTCATTTGTGTCGGTGAAACGCCGCTGGCACGCATTGCGCCAATCTCTTCGTTATAAGTCTTCAGGAATACCTTGTAATCGCCCGGCATGCTGTCCCCATCGACGCAAACCGCGCGAAAGTCGGCGTAATCTTCTCTCGATATAAACGCGACGACTGCAGGTGTTTTAACCATGATCGTTCTCCATGTAATGCTTTATAAACTTCGATCGCTGCCACGCTTGGGCCGAATTGCCGGCTTACGAGCTGCAGGACAACATCGAGCATCCTGCCCGGTTGCGCGCCCAATCCGGGCGGCGCTCGGCAAATTGGCTGCGGCCTGGCTGGTCCTCGTAGGGATGGCGTAATACGTCAAGCAGTTCACGAACGCCGCCATTATCCCCCTGCTCCGCGCGATCGATGGCCTGTTGCGCAAGGTAATTGCGCAACACGTAGCGCGGATTGACTGCTTGCATGCTCGCACGTCGTTCCGAATGCGCGCGCGCATCGCGCCGCACGCGCGCTGCGTAGCGCGCCAGCCACGATTCCAGCGCCGGAACGGCCTCCTGGCGCTTGACCGGGTCGTAAAACGCTGGCTCCAGGGGCGCAAGGTCTGGCGCATCGACATCAATCTCGCCCAGCGCCCGAAAAAACAACGTCATGTCGATTTCACTTTTCTGCAGCAACAGTTGCAGCTCCCGCATGAGTATTTCGTCTTCGTCCAGACACTCCCGGAGTCCGAGTTTTGCCGCGATGTTGCCGCGCTCCGCCGCGCGGTAAGCCTCGACGAAGCGTTGCAATCCAGCATGCAACGAATCGACGCTGGAGTAGGAGGGAACCAGCGCATTGGCAAATTGGCCCAGGTTCCAGTACGCGACCTGCGGCTGCTGCCCGAACCGGTAACGCCGTCCGTGCGCGTCCGTTGTATTAGGAGTCCAGTCCAGATCGAAATCATCGATCCAGCCGTAAGGACCGTAATCGATGGTCAGCCCTAGGATCGACATGTTGTCGGTATTCATCACGCCGTGCACGAAGCCGACGCGCATCCAGTGAGCCACCATGCGTGCAGTGCGCTCGCATACCTGCGCAAACCATTCCGCACGCACCGGCTCGCTCAGCTGGCCGCCATTATCGCCCGCATGCTGCTGTGGAACCAGCTCCGGAAAATCACGACGGATTGTAAAATCGATCAACTTGTTCAGCAGATCGACATCGTCGCGCGATGTGGGCAATTCAAAATTGCCAAAACGGATGAACGACGGCGCCACACGGCACACAATGGCACCCGGCTCTTCCTTGGGATGGCCATCATAGAACATGTCGCGCACAACTGGTTCGCCGGTCGCTACCAGGCTCAATGCTCGGGTAGTCGGTACACCAAGATAATGCATCGCTTCACTGCACAGGAATTCCCGGATCGAAGAGCGTAACACCGCGCGGCCATCCGCCGTGCGGGAATAGGGCGTTTTGCCAGCACCTTTGAGCTGCAACTCCCAGCGCTGTCCGGCCGGGGTGACGATTTCTCCGAGCGTAATTGCGCGGCCATCACCGAGCTGGCCGGCCCACTGACCGAACTGATGGCCGCCGTAATTTGCGGCATAAGGTTGCATGCCTTCGATGAGCGCGTTTCCCGCAAAAACATCTGCAAATTTTTGTGACTCTATTTCCCGCTCGTCGATGCCGAGCAGTACCGCAACTTCCGGTGAATAGGCAATGAGTTTCGGCTGCGCCACCGGGGTAGGATCAACGCGCGAGTACAACGCCCGATGTACTTGCCGACGCCGCGGTCCCGTTTCCGGATCGGCAGGGAGTTCACGTACGAAGCGATTGTCGAAATGCAGGGCTTGCATGCTGTTGGGAGAGAGCAAAAGCAGATAAGTTCAGCGTACGAGTGCCCATTGTAACGGGTTCACATGTGACTTATCTCACCAATACACTCGCCCAAACCCCCTGCCAGATAGCAAATAACGGATCAGGTAACAGCTTGAGGGAGAATTGCACAGTGTGCCGGGTACGCAGACCGCATGGCGGTTCAGCGTACGATATGCACATTATTTTTAAAATGCTCTATCGCACATGCGTGTTGCGTGCTGCGTGCATCCGGAGAACCAAATGAGCAAACCGCTCTTCGACTACGCCGAACTGCTGCGTCCGAATTTGCCACCTGCCGCGGCGCCCTGGAGCGGATTCCCGAAATACAACTTCACCGGCGGACACAATGATGCCGATAGCGTGCCGGTCGATGGGCTCATCGCAGCCGCGGTCGCCGTGCTGAAGCGGGAAGGCAGGACGCTGTGCACATATGGCCTGGAAAGTGGGCCGCTCGGTTATCGCCCGTTGCGGGAATTCATCGCGCGCAAGCTTTTGCGTGATGCAGGCATGCCTTGTTCTGCGGAAGAAATCCTGATCACGTCCGGATCGCTGCAGGGACTCGATTTGGTCAACCAGGTATTGGTGGGACCAGGCGACACGGTTATTGTTGAACAAATGACTTATGGCGGCGCCATCACGCGGCTGCAAAGGATCGGAGCAAATATTGTCGGTGTCGCGCTAGATCGTGACGGCCTCAGCAGCGCGTCGCTCAAATCCGCGCTTGAAGATTTGAAACGCCGCGGGATCAGGGCAAAGTATATCTATACCATTCCGACCGTGCAAAACCCGACCGCCACCGTCATGAGCGAAGCGCGAAGAGGCGAGATACTGGCGCTGTCCGCCCAGTACGGCGTGCCGGTCTTCGAGGATGAGTGCTATGCAGACCTGGTGTGGCAAGGCATACGCCCACGGGCCTTGCACGCCATGGCAGGCAATGATGCTGTCATTCACATCGGTTCATTTTCCAAATCCATCGCTCCCGCGATGCGGATCGGTTATCTGGTGGCCGGATGGCCGCTCATGAGTCGCATTCTGGCTGTCAAAAGCGATGGAGGCTCTGGCGCCATCGATCAGATGATCCTCGCTGAATATTGCGGTAGCCGGTTCGAAGCGCACGTTCGCACGCTGCGCAAGGCACTACGCCGAAAACTCGATGTCATGATCGAAGCGGTGCGCGAGCAATTCGGAGCTGAAGCCGAATTCGACGATCCGGCGGGCGGAATTTTTCTGTGGGTGAAGCTTCCGGCGGGCGTCAATACCACGCGCCTTGCTCAAGTAGCTCAGCAAGCTGGTGTGGCCATCAATCCCGGTGCCGAGTGGATGACCGACGCAGAAGCCGGCCAGACCCGCTTGCGCCTTTGCTTCGCGCATCCTGCGGAACAGGTCATCCGCGACGGTGTGGCCAGGCTGGCCGAAGTTTGCCATCGCGAGTTCACCGTGCCGGCGCGCGGCGCGAAAGAACATCGTTAGTCACACTTTTTTTCTTTAATTTGCCGGTTGCAGAGACCGGGACATACTCTGGCTTGTCCCATGACAAATTGAAATCTGGTTTTCAGTCTGAAGCTTGATTTTGTTGTCATCGGCGTAATATTTCCTCACGGCTATGCTTCATTAAGGCCGCACCGTGAGGAGAGATTGCACATGAACATCGGGCTGCGCAGATGGGTCGCGTGCGCCACAACGCTCCTTGCGACCGGCGTCACGAACGCGGAACCTCCTCCGGGCGACTACACATTCAAGTTCACGCACGATCGCCGCGAACGCAGTTACATCGTGCATGTTCCGAAGGACACGCTGACCAGTCCGTGGCCAGTAATGCTCAATTTCCACGGCGCGGGCAGCAGTGCCGCCGGTCAGCAGGGCTATTCGCGCATGGACGAGACAGCGGATCGCGAAGGCTTTCTGGCCGTCTATCCGAACGGCACCGGCGATTCCGGCAACCGCCTGCTGACCTGGAATGCAGGAACGTGTTGCGGCTATGCGCTCAACAACAAAATCGATGACCTCGGATTCGTGCGGGCGCTGGTTGACGAACTGGAAAAACATGCTGACATAGACCGGGCACGCATCTATGCGACCGGCCTTTCCAACGGTGCGATGATGGCCTATCGGATCGCGATGAAAGCGCCTGGACTGTTAGCGGCCATCGCGCCCGTGGCCGGCGCTCTGCCGGAACTCCCCGCACCGCCAACGCCGGGTATTCCCATCATGCATATTCACAGCGTCGACGATACGCGCGCGTTGTATCGGGGCGGGCTTGGGCCGCCGTATCCAATGACCAACATTCGCGTCAGGCATCCCGCGGTGGAGGATCTGCTCGCCCGCTGGGCAGCGTATGACGGTTGCCCGCCTCAGTCCGTCATTGAACCGCCCATTCGCGGCAGCGGTACTTCGGCTTCACACACTGCCACGCGCGTGATCTATGGCCCATGCCGGGATGGCGCCGAAGTGGTGTTGTGGAAGTTGACCGGCGCCGGCCATGTCTGGCCTGGCGGCGCGGGCGATTACCTGGCCAGAATGCTCGGCTCGCAGAAGATTCTCGGTCCTCCTACCGACGTCATAGACGCCAATACGCGGATATGGCAATTCGTCTCCCCCTACCATAGCAGCTTCGTCCGGCAGCAAATACCCGACTGAGCTGCGGCTCAACTGTTGCCGTATACCGGGATGGCCGCCCCGTGAATAACGCGCGCGTCCTCGCTGCACAGGAACAGAACGACGCGCGCGATTTCCTCGGGCTTCGGCCACTTCGCGAAGTCCGCCTTTGGCATCGCCGTGCGATTGGCTGGCGTATCGATGATGCTCGGCAGAATCGTGTTGATGCGCACGCCTTTACCCCGGACATCCGCCGCCAGTGAATCTAGCAACGCCAACGCGGCAGCTTTCGAAGCGGCGTATGCGCCGGCACCGGCGGGATGTTCAATCGCCGCCTTGGCCGCCACGTTGACGATTGCTCCGTGTTGGCG
>DATMZQ010000137.1:0-17497 GCA_035573615.1 Burkholderiales bacterium
CTCATTGCCGGCATGCAGCTTGGCACGGTCGACATGGCTTATCTCGGTGTCGGCAATGCCGGGCAGCTAAAAGGGTGTGGGGCGCTCAACGTTTCCTATCTGCCCTATCTGTTCAAGAGCAAGCGCGCTGCGGAAGATGGCCTTAACGGGCCGATATTCCAGGAACTTTACGAGCAATGCGCACAGTCCGCCGGTGTGCGAATTTTTGCCGTGGGCGGCGACCGTAGTCCGCGCGCTATCGTTACGACAAGGGGGCCCATTCTCAAGCCCGAGGACCTCAATGGGATGCGGCTGCGCATTCCCCCTATCCCGATCTTCCGCGAGACCTTCGAGGCGGTTGGAGTAAAAGTAGTACCACTTGGGCTTAATGAAGTCTACATGGCATTGTCGCGCGGTCAGGTTGATGGCCAGGATAATGGTTTTGACCTCACATTGTCTTTCCGCTTCCATGAAGTTTCAAAATACTGGTCGGCGACCGACCATTGTTATGACATGGGCGCTTTCTACGTTTCCGAGCGCAAATGGAAAACTTTTACGCCCGAGCAGAAAGCCTTATTCAAACGGGGGGCTGAAGAAGGTGGCAAGCTGGCCACTCAGCTTGGCGAAGAATTTGACAAACGCGGACTCGAGGAACTTAAAAAAGCCGGAGTGAATTATGTTGTGCCGGACAAGGCAGCATTCGCGAGAGCCTGGGCCAACGTATACAAGAGCTATGAAGGCAAAGTCTGGCCCGATGGCTTGGTGCAGCGGATCAAATCAGCCCAGAAATAGCAGTGGTGGATTTTCTGGACAAGGCGTTACGCCTGGCCGAACGCGCTCTAGAATGGCTCATTTCTATCCTGGTCGCCGTGCTGCTCGTTATCGTCGCGTCAACGTTTATCGACCGGCATTTCGTGACATTGCCCATGGCGGCGCCGGACTCATACGCGCGGGTCATTCTTGTCTGGCTTACATTCATCGGTTTTGCACTGGCAGTCAAAAACGGACTTAACATCCGCGTTGATCTGATCGATTCCCGCCTTCCGGCCAAACTGCGGCGTCTGTTCGAATACGTTTTCGATCTGACGATGCTGGGCTTGACGATAATGCTTGGCCTGAACGGATGGCGGTTAGTTATCATCGGCCTCGATCAGCAAAGGCTCGGCACAATGATGTCAGAAGCCTGGCCATCTGGCGCCTTCTTCTTGACGTGCATTATTCTTGTCTTGTTCCTGCTGCTGCGCATCGCGCTTCGATTTTACGGTCGGGAACTGCCGCAGCACCACCTGCCGCTCGAGGTCGAATAAGCCGTGCTGCTGCTGCTGTTCATCGCGTTCATGCTCGCGCTAATCATTGGGTTCGATGTCGGTTTCTCGATGATTCTTTCCGCATGGCTGGGCGTGCTGTACCGGGGCGATGCAGTGGACCCGGCCATGATGCCGCTATCGATGATTGCAGGAGTGGACACCTATGCACTGGTTCAAGTGCCGCTGTTCATCCTTGCCGGCGAATTGATGAATCGCGGTGGCCTGACGATGCGCCTGATTGACTGGGCTCAAGCCATGGTCGGCCGGGTCAAAGGCAGTTTGGGCCATGTTTCAATCCTGACGAATCTAGTGATGGCCGGCGTATCGGGTTCCGCCGTCGCTGATGCAGTCGCAACCGGCAAGCCCTTGATCCCCGCGATGCAAAGAGAAAAGTATGGCGAAGGCTTCGCTGGTGCCGTCATCGCGGCTGGAGCATTGCTCGGTCCGATTATCCCTCCGTCGATTCCGATGGTGGTATATGCACAGCTTTCCAGCCAATCGGTCGTCAAATTATTCATGGCGGGCATCGTTCCAGGCCTGTTGCTCGCAGCGGGTTTCATGGCCGTGTGCTCAGTAGTAGCGCGTGTGCGCAATTACCCGAGCCGGCAGCCCGTGCCTTGGCGCGGCAAAGTCAAGGCTACCGGTCGGGCGGGCTGGGCGTTGCTGATGCCCGTAATCATCATCGGCGGAATTCGCTTCGGTCTAGTCACTGATACGGAAGCGGCTGCCGTGGCGGTGATCTATTCGCTTATCGTGAGCTTGTTTGTCTACCGTGGCATTGGACTCGGGGAATTGCGCAGATTGCTGTTCGAATCGGGACGCTCAACCGCTGTCATTCTGTTCTTGCTTGCTGCGGCGGGTCCGTTCAGCTGGCTGGTCGCGGAGAGCCAGGTCAGCCAAACCGTGGTCCAGACTATTCAAGGCTGGTCGGCCAATCCCATCATCGTGCTACTGATAATCAATGCCTTTTTGCTGTTAGTTGGGTGCATCATCGAGCCGTTGCCGGCCATGATTATTTTTCTGCCAGTGCTTATTCCGCTCGGGGCGCAATTGGGCATCGATCCGATCCAGTTTGGAGCGGTTGTCGTCCTTAATTTAATGATCGGGCTGATGCATCCGCCGATCGGTCTGCTGTTATTCGTCGTTTCAAGTGTGGGCAAGATTCGGATAGGCCCTGTGATGTGGGAAATACTGCCTTTTCTCGCCTGGGCCATCGTTGTCCTGATCCTGACTATCGTCTACCCACCTTTAACCATCTGGCTGCCGGCGCAAATCAAGTGACTTTACATTTTGGTGCGCGAGTAGATCAGGAAGCCCGCCAGATCTTTGGCTTATAATCAGAAGCATCGACGGAAGCTTGTCACGTCTTCCATCCAGTTTCTCGATGCAGCTTTTTGCTTTTGGCATGAACCACCATACGGCCCCGCTCGCGGTTCGCGAACAGGTGACGTTTCATGCCGAAAATATAGACGCTGCACTGCGCGACCTCGTCACGCACGAGTCAGTGCGCGAAGCCGCCATAATTTCCACCTGCAACCGCACCGAAATCTACTGCAGCACTCCTGAACCAGTTCGCGCGATCGACTGGCTAGCGCGCTTCCATCATTTGAAGGCTCCCGCTCTGGAACCGTTCCTATATACGCTGCCCCGTGAGCGTGCAGTAAATCATGCTTTTAGGGTTGCCAGTGGGCTTGATTCAATGGTGCTAGGGGAGCCGCAGATTCTCGGCCAAATGAAAGAGGCGGTTAAATCAGCGGAGCACGCTGGAACGCTTGGTACGGTGTTGCACAGGCTGTTCCAGTCAACTTTTTCCGTTGCGAAGGAAGTACGGACGCAGACTGACATCGGTGCCCGTTCAGTGTCGCTTGCTGCGGCGGCTGTCAAAGTGGCGGAACGAATCTACCCAAGCATAGCGGGGCAGAAGATCATGTTTGTGGGCGCAGGCGAAATGATCGAATTATGCGCGACCCATTTCGCCGCGAGAAAGCCCCGCGAACTGACGTTTGCAAATCGTTCCGTTGACCGCGGCGTCACACTCGGCAGCCGATTTAGCGGCAATATCATTACACTCAACGATCTGCCGGAACAGCTGGCATTGCATGACATCGTGGTTACCTGCACTGCAAGCACGCTTCCGATCCTGGGCAAAGGAATGATCGAGCGTGCTATCAAGGCGCGCCGCCATCGGCCGATACTGATGATTGATTTAGCCGTGCCACGCGATGTGGAGGCGGAAGTTGCCGAGCTGGACGATGTGTTTCTCTACGACCTGGACGACTTGGGGAAAATCGTGCAAGAGGGTCTCGATATCCGTCAGGCTGCGGTGGCGCAGGCAGAGGCCATCATCAATACCAATGTGCATGCTTTCATGCAATGGCTGGATAACCGGGAGGTCGTTCCAACCATACGTGCGCTGCGCGATCAGGCAGAGCAAACGCGCCGTCATGAGCTCGAGCGCGCTTCCCGTATGCTGGCGAAGGGTGACGAGCCTGCGAAAGTGCTAGAGCAGCTGTCGCATTCCCTGACCAACAAGTTCCTGCATGGACCTACCCAGGCACTCAACGGCGTTGAAGCCAATGAACGTGAGGCATTGATCGCCGCATTGACGCGCTTGCACGGGGTAAAGCCACCTGAATGAAACCGTCCATCGCCTCCAAGCTGGCGCAGCTGTCTGCCAGGTTGGAGGAACTCAATGCTTTGTTGTCCAGTGAGGACGTCACCAAGGACCTGGAAAATTATCGCAAGCTGACACGCGAGCATGCTGAAATTTCCCCGGCTGTCGAGCTCTACAATGCCTACGTAAAGAGCGCGCAGGACATCGCGGCTGCGCAGGACATGGCCAACGATCCAGAGATGCGCGAACTGGCAGAAACGGAAATAAGCGAGGGCAAGAAACGCCTGCTAGAACTTGAGGCGGAACTCCAGAAGCGGCTTCTACCCAAAGACCCCAGCGACGAACGCAACATTTTTCTTGAGATCCGTGCTGGTACCGGGGGCGATGAATCGGCCTTGTTTGCAGGGGATCTGTTCCGTATGTATTTTCGCTATGCCGAGCGTCTGGGGTGGAAGGTGGAACTCATATCGCAAAGCCTGGGCGAAATGGGCGGATACAAGGAAGTGATTGCCAAAATAATTGGCTTCGGCGCTTACTCCCAACTGAAGTTTGAATCAGGCGGACATCGCGTACAGCGCGTTCCAGCGACCGAGACCCAAGGACGCATCCATACCAGCGCTTGTACCGTCGCTGTCATGCCTGAAGCCGATGCAATTGAAGACGTGGTGCTGAATCCAGCGGAATTGCGCGTCGATACCTTCCGTGCTTCCGGAGCGGGCGGTCAGCACATCAACAAAACAGACTCCGCCGTACGTATCACGCACCTCCCCACCGGCATCGTCGTCGAATGCCAGGACGATCGGTCACAACACAAGAACAAGGCACAAGCAATGGCCGTTCTTGCGGCTCGCATCAAGGACAAGCAGGTCCGTGAGCAGCAGGCGCAACAAGCCGCAACCCGCAAATCGCTGATCGGCAGTGGGGACCGCTCGGAGCGCATACGCACCTACAATTTTCCCCAAGGCAGGGTAACGGATCACCGCATTAACCTCACGCTTTACAAGATCGACCAGATCATGGACGGCGCGATGGATGATCTAATTCATGCTCTGCAGGCCGAGCACCAAACCGAGTTGCTGGCCGCGATGGCAGAGGAAACATTTTCCCTGCAAGCGTGACTCCAACTGTAAGCGTGCTTCTGGAAGAAGCGTCACACCAGCTTGCCTGCGCTGAGCTTGTAGAGGCACGGCGGGAAGCGCAAGTGTTGCTGGGTCACGCGCTGGGCAAATCGCGCGCATGGCTTTCGGCCCATAGCGAGGATCAGGTCGATCCGTCAGTCGTTGCGAGGTTCCGCCAACTCGTGCAGCGCCGCCTGTCTGGCGAACCGGTTGCTTATATAGTCGGTAGAAAAGAGTTTTATGGTCTGGAATTCCGTGTTACGCCTGACGTTTTGATCCCGCGTGCGGACACGGAAACGCTGGTAGACGCCGCGCTTGCAAGAATGTCAGCCGCGGGCTGCGACGTGCTCGACCTGGGTACCGGGAGCGGCTGCATAGCGATCGCCATTGCGCATGAGCGGCCAGCTGCACGCGTGATGGCGGTGGACGTTTCTTCCGCGGCATTGTCCATTGCTCGCGAAAATGCGTTGGCTAATGCAGTGGACGTGCAATTCCTGCAAGCCAGCTGGTTTGAAGCGCTCGATGGGCGGCGATTCGACATCATTGTTTCCAACCCCCCTTACGTAGCAACTGAAGATCCCCATCTGCAGCAAGGCGATTTACGTTTCGAACCCGCAATCGCACTGGCGGGGGGCAATGACGGCTTGGCCGACATTCGCCTGATCGTAGCAAAAGCGCCAAGTTATCTGCGCGACCAAGGATGGTTATTGTTCGAGCATGGGCACACCCAGGCGTGCGATAGCAGAAACCTTTTGGCCAACGCGGGTTTCCAGGACATAACGCATTCCCGGGACATTGCTGGTTTGGTTCGCGTTGCCGGTGGTCGCCTATTGAGTTGAAATCTCCGAATCGTTAACATCAATAGTATCGGGAGCAGTGTCCCAGCAGCTTTGGGCTTCCCAACATTTTTAGAGGTATTACTCATGAATGCTCAAGACAAGATCAAGCAGCAGGTAACTGGCAATCCGATCGTGCTTTACATGAAAGGCACGCCAGATGCGCCGATGTGCGGGTTTAGCGCCGCTGCAGTGCAGATACTGGAAGCATGCGGAGCCGAGAACGTGGCTACTGTAGATGTGCTGAGCGACCAGGATGTCCGCCAGGGAATCAAGGAATACTCAAACTGGCCAACCATTCCGCAACTCTATGTGAACGGCGAATTCGTCGGCGGCGCAGACATCATGCGCGAGATGTATCAGTCTGGAGAATTGCAGAAGCTGTTCGGCAAATAATTTCTGAAACAGAATCGGGCTGGCTGCGTGCCAGCCTTTTTTTTGTACGCGTGCCGGCACCGCGCACAAATCGACATCCTCCTTGTTCCGCCTCCCTATTGCCGCGTGAAGTTCAGCGCTATCATGGCCGGGGGCAATGCAAAATAAATAGCGCGACTTTCATTTCACACGCTGATCCGCTCGAGGGAGAAACATCATGATGGAACTAGTGCGGGTCGCCTTGCGCCGCCCGTACACCGTCGCGGTCCTTTCATTGCTCGTGCTTTTACTGGGCGGCCTGGCCGTTACGCGGATGGTGGTCGATTTTTTTCCGAAGATCGATATTCCAGTCGTGTTTGTGGGCTGGAACTATCCCGGCCTGTCTGCCGAGGAAATGGAGCGTCGTGTCGTTATTATTAGCGAGCGCGCATACTCCACTACTGTCAACGGCATTGACCGCATCGAGTCAAACTGCATCCCCGGCATCGGGCTGGTAAAGGTGTTTTTCCACCAAGGCACCGACCTCGGCGCATCCATTGCGCAGATCAATGCCATCAACGGAACCATTCTGCGCATCTTGCCGCCGGGGATCACGCCTCCAGTCATCATTCAGTATGACGCCGCTACCGTGCCGATCGTGCAAATGGTGCTGTCGAGCAAGACAATTCCGGAAGGGCGGATTTTCGACCATGCGTTCAATTTTGTACGGGTGAAGCTCTTCACCATACCCGGCCTGACCGTACCTGCGCCATTCGGCGGGCGGTTGCGCCAGATCATGGTCGACCTGAATCCGCAGTTAATGACTGCAAAAGGCATTTCGCCAAACGACGTGGTCAATGCACTGCAGAGTTCGAATGTTCTGGTTCCCGCCGGAACAGCGCGCATCGGCTCCATGGAATACAACGTGATGATGAACTCCAGTCCGCCAACCGTGGACCAGTTCAACCTGATGCCCCTGAGAATTTCCAATGGCGTTCCGGTCATGCTGGGTGATGTGGCGAAGGTGGCGGATGGTTTTGCCGTGCAGAACAACATCGTGCACGTTGATGGTCGCCGTGCGACTTATCTGACGATTCTGAAGCATTCCGAGGCGTCATCGCTTGCAGTAGTGGAAGCGACACGAGCACTGCTTCCCGAGATACAGAAAGCGGCGCCTGAAGGAATGGAAATCAAACTGGATTTCGACCAGTCGGTTTACGTGCGCGCTGCAATCAAAAATGTTGCGACCGAAGCAGTCATCGCATCACTTCTGGTGTCCCTGATGGTGCTGCTGTTCCTGGGCTCCTGGCGCAATACCATCGTGGTGATTACCTCCATCCCCTGTGCCATGGCGGCAGGCATACTAGGTCTGTACTTTACCGGCAATACCATCAATCTGATGACATTGGCCGGACTTTCACTGGCTACCGGTATCCTGGTTGACGATGCGACCGTGGCTGTGGAAAACATTCATCGTCATCGCGCGATGGGACAACCCCTGACGGTCGCCATTCTGGACGGATCACGCGAAGTGGCGTTGCCACGCACCATGGCCACGCTGGCTATCTGCATCGTATTTATTCCGGTGGCTTTCCTTTACGGTGTCTCGAAATTTCTTTTCATCCCGCTTGCGCTGTCGGTGGTGTTCGCACTGCTCGCTTCATACATTCTTTCTTTTACGCTGGTTCCGATGCTATCGAGACAGCTGCTGGCCGGTGAGCATCATGAGGATGTTGACGACAGAAGTTTCGGAGCGCAGCTGAATCGCGTGCGTGAAGGCACGCTGGAACGCCTGCAAAAGACCTACGGCGCGATCCTGACGATCATCATGCACCACCGTCCATTTGTGCTGGTTTGCCTGCTGCTGATGGGGGGAGTCAGCGTCTTTCTGGGACGCGTAGTCGGCACCGATTTCTTTCCCACGGCTGATGTAGGCATTCTTAAACTTCATTTCCGCGCGCCAATGGGCATGCGAATCGAAGATACCGAGAAACTCGTGCTCGATGTACAGGAGGAAATCCGCAGAATCATTCCCGCCGGGGAGATTTCAACCATCAACGACATGCTCGGAGTACCGCTATTTTTCAATCTTGCCTTCGTACCGACCGACAATATTAGCGGCATGGATGCGGACATCCTGATTTCATTGAAGCATCCCCACCAGCCTTCTGCCTATTGGATGCGAGAACTCAGGGCCAAGCTGGCGCCGAAATTTCCCGGGGCGACCATGTATTTTCAGAATGCCGATATTGTCACGCAAGTGCTGAACTTCGGCCTTCCGGCACCGATCGACGTGCAAATCCAGGACGCAAATTTCGATCGCGCCCAAGGGTATGCTGCGCGCGTGCGCAAAATCATCGAGGAAACCCCGGGTGCAGTCGATGTGCGACAGATGCAAGTTTTGAACTATCCCTCCTTGCGCGTGGAAGTCGATCGCGTGCGCGCAGCGCGGCTGGGGCTTACGCAGCGTGATGTTGCCAGCAACGTACTGACAACGCTGTCGTCCAGTGCCATCGTGAATCCTTCGTATTTCCTGAACCCGAACGGTGTGAACTATACCGTCGCCGTGCAGACGCCAATCGAGCGCATGAGTTCTGTCGATGATCTGATGGCTACTCCGATAACCACGGGTTCAACTCCGATCGCCGATACGACGGCCGTGGCACGTCTTGATGCCAGGCCGGGTGCGCCAGTGACCCGCCTGTCGAATATCGCGTCCGTCAAGCCGGAGACAAGCTATCAATCGGTGTCCCATTACACCGTGCAGCGCGTGCTCGATATTGCGGCCAATGTCGACGGGCGCGATCTTGGAGGTGTTGTCTCGGACATCAAGCGCAAGATCGATGCAATGACCGCGGAAAAGGATTTCCCGCCGACCGCAAGAATCAATATCCGGGGGCAGTATCAGGTGATGAATTCATCGTTCGAAAGCCTTATCGGCGGTCTGGTGCTGGCGGTTGTGCTGGTGTATGCCCTGCTCGTGGTGCTGTTTCAGTCATGGATCGATCCTTTCATCATCATGATGGCCGTTCCGGGCGCGCTCATCGGGATTCTATGGATGCTGGCTTTGAGCGGTACGACAATCAATGTCATGTCGCTGATGGGCGCCATCATGGCGGTTGGGATTGGCGTATCCAATTCGATCCTCATCGTCAGTTTTGCCAACGATCTGCGCGTGGAAAGGAATCTTGGCGTGATAGAGGCAGCAGTAGAAGCGGGAGTGACGAGATTACGCCCGGTGCTGATGACGGCCCTGGCCATGATTATTGGCATGGTCCCAATGGCGCTTGGATTGGGAGAGGCCGGCGAGCAAAACGCGCCTTTGGGTCGCGCGGTAATTGGTGGGCTGGCCATGGCGACCATCGCAACGCTTTTCGTGGTGCCCGTTATCTATACTTTCGTAAGAAAGAACATGCCGGTACTGCATGGACTCGATGCCCGGTTCGAAGCTGAGTCGCAGGGACATCACGCCTGAGGAGCAATGAGCATGGCCGCAATGCAGCGACGACGGGATTCGTTTCTTGTTTTTTATATCATCGCTTTTGTGGTGGTCGCAGCCGCAGGCGCATCGGTCTGGTGGTTCTGGCAGACCAAACAGAGTCATCTTGCAGATGAAGCCAAGGCACGCACAGCACAAGTCGACGCCGGTCCGACAGTGCTGGTGGGTCAGTCCGTGCGTGGATCGCCTACGCGCAAGATCAGTCTGACCGGCGAGTTGCGTCCGTGGAAGGCGACTACCTTGTATTCCAAAGTGGGTGGCTATCTATCCAAGATTACTGTGGATGTGGGCGATCATGTGCGCGCAAACCAGCTCATTGCAGAGGTCCAGGCACCTGAACTCGAATCGGAATACAAAAGCACGATCTCGGAGATGCAGAATCGGGAGCGAATTGCGCAACGTACGCGCGACCTCGCCGCAAAGGGTTTTTTCTCGCAACAGGCGCTCGATAACGCCGATACCGACGTACGGACGTCACGCGGTCGCGTGGATACATTGCGTTCCCAAATGGGCTACCGAAGCTTGTATGCGCCTTATGCCGGAGTTGTGACCGGTCGCTACGTTGACGCCGGCGCGTTGATCACCAATGCCGCTAACAACCAGACGTCATCACAGCCAGTCGTAACGATCGCAGACCCTTCGAAGCTGCGCGTTAGCGTCTATGTCGAACAAGTCGACGCAATCTATGTCCGTCCCGGCATCGACGCGGAAATCGTTGATACGGCAAATCCGACCCAGAAAATTAAAGCCAAAGTCAGTCGCGTTGCCGGTGAACTCGACCCCAGAACTCGCACCCTGCTGGCCGAAGTGGATTTCGACAATCGTACCGGGACATTCATTCCGGGTTCGTTCGTGAACGTATCGCTCATTGTGCCGCAGGCAAGCTACATCGAAGTGCCTGCGGCTGCTCTGGTGGTACGGGACCGCAAGAATTTTGTTGCGGTACTTGAAAGCGGCAATCACATCAAGCTCACGCCGATCGAAGTTGCCGGCACGGATGGTTCGGCAGTAAGAATCATCAATGGCCTGGGGGAGGGAACGAGAGTGGTCCTTAGCCTTGCGAATACTGTGCCGGACGGCGCAAAGGTAAATCCTGCGGCCACGCCGATGGCTTCTGCACCCCCGGCGCCTGCGGCAGCCGCAACTCCAGCGGCCAAGGCCGTGACGGCAAATCCCGGCGCGCCTGTTCCCGCTGTGCCCCAGACACCGTCTGCCATCGCGACAACGCCCAAAACCGAGGGCGTAAATTCGCAGCGGCCCAAGTAACCTGTCCTATAATTCACCACGCGTGCCGGATCGCGCAGGTAATTACAGCAGATCATTCAGAAGGCGTTATCGATGATGAACTATCGCGGCATTCATGATATGGGTGGATTGCCCGCCGGCAGGGTCCAAGCGACCGAGCATGACTATGCTTTGTGGGAAAAGCGCGTCGATGCCCTGTTGGTCCTGCTCTCCGGCAAAGGATACGTTACTGTAGATGAACTGCGTCGGAACATCGAAACGCTTGGTGCCGAGGCCTATGACAAAATGAGTTACTACGAGCGTTGGATCTATGCGATTACACAGACGCTGATCCAGCGCGGCACCGTTACCATAGAAGAGCTCGGTGCGGAAATTGCGCAAGCGCAAGCCCATGGCGAACGCTGATTCGATTGACCCGCTCTTCAGGCCCGGTGACGGCGTCACCGTCCGAGCAATCTATCCGGTCGGACATGTTCGCACACCGTACTATATTCGCGGCAAGCGCGGGGTCGTTGAACGTCTCTGCGGCAGTTATGGCAATCCCGAGGAACTTGCTTATGCAAGGAGCGGGCTTCCGCGTCAACCTTTGTACCGTGTGCGGTTCTTGCAACGAGACGTCTGGGCAGACTATGCCGGCGCTGCGCACGATACCGTCGACATTGAAATTTACCAGCACTGGCTGGAACGTTAATGGCACACGACCATCATCATTCGCACGACGAGACACCGCACAAGCATCCCCCGCTGCGTCCCGACCAGGACGACACGATTACTTATTGGCGCGCGATGGAAATCGCGGTGCGCGGGCTGCTTATAAAAAAAGGCATCGTCTCGGCCGATGAAGTACGCCGAACAGTTGAGCAGATGGACAATCGCACCCCGCTGCAAGGCGCAAAGATTATCGCGAAAGCGTGGGTCGATGCTGATTTCCGCAAGTTGCTTCTGTCTGACGGCAATGCCGCCTGCAAGGCGCTCGGGGTGGAAGAAGGATTCTACAAGCTGGTGGTCGTAGAAAATACGGAGAAGGTACACAACGTCATCGTTTGCACCCTGTGCTCGTGTTATCCGCGCTGGCTGCTCGGGCTACCACCCGATTGGTACAAAAGCCGGAATTACCGTTCCCGCGTGATCAGTGAACCGCGTGAGGTATTGAGGGAGTTTGGTACGCAAATCGCCAACGATACGGTGGTACGGGTGCACGACTCGACTGCTGACATGCGCTATCTCGTCCTTCCGAAGCGGCCTGCCGGAACCGATGGATGGTCCGAGGATAAACTCGCTGCACTCGTGACGCGCGATGCCATGATTGGTGTCGCGAATGCTCAACATCCTTGAACCTCGCTCACCAATCTGCATTCGCCAGCTTGTTTCAATGGCCAGAGCCGAAGGCGAATTTTCCTGCGGCATGGCCTGGTCTGCGGAATTGCGTGCCGGGTGTTGAACGGTGAAGGTCAACGGAAAGGAATGAAATCGCCGAATCTTGACGCGATCAAGAGCATTGCTTTTGGGCAGCCGAGGCGATTTTTTCAGCCACCAGCCAAAGGTGAAGTCCTGGCCAATGGAGAGCGGCGCTATTTTATAGGCGATGCGATTGGCCAGGGCGGGTTCGGGATGGTTTATGACTGTATCGACGACTGGGGGAACCCGCTGGTCGCGAAAATTCTCATTCCACACGAGCAGTCCTACCGCGAAGTGCGCCGAGTCTGGCAAGAGGAACTGCGCAAGCTGCTTGTGATGCGCCATCCCAATATCACGTTCGTTTACGATGCGTTCGAGTACAAAGACACGTTTTATCTGATCATTGAGCGCTGCAGTTTTCCGTTATCGCGCTTGATCACGCGGCTTGGACTGGACGCCGACCGTTGGATCCCGTACGTGGCGCGCGATGTGTTGCAGGCACTCGATTACATTCATGCCGCAGGATACGTCCACAAAGACCTGCATCCGGGCAATGTCTTCGTCACGGAGCAGAGGCGCAAGCGCAGGCTGATCAAAGAGCAGGTCTGGTCGTTCAAAGTGGGTGACCTTGGCCTGACCCGCCTTGAATCGGACATTCGTGTGTTCAAGACGCTGCTTGCCGAATGGATGCGCCCGCCAGAAGCGTTTGAGCCGGAGAAATTTGGCGCGGTCGGCCATCAGGTGGATATTTATCAGACTGGGTTGTTGTTGTTGGCCCTGATGCTGAAGGAAATCCCGTATTTCACCCGCGACGAAATCCTGGGCGGTATTCCCCAGGCGCTGGCCGCCAAGCACGAGTCGAAGTTCGGTCCCGTCGTTGCAAAGGCGCTGCGCCGTCACGTGGAATGGCGAACACAGACGGCCCTGGAATTCTGGCGCGAGTTGTCTGGCGTAGCGGGTGCAAGTCCACCTTGAGCTTGATGCGCGAGTACCGCTTTGCACCATCAAGCAGAATCAGGAACGCGCGGCTCGAATCAATAGCGTTTTTTGTTGGTTAGCGCGACTAACGCGGCAACGATCAACAGCACAAAGCAAATCAGCGACCATTCAGCGATTGACAGGCCCAGGAAGCGCCACAGCACTTTAGTGCAGTCTCCGGTGCCTCGAAAAATCATCGGCAGCGCTTCTGTGAGTGGAAACGACTCCAGCATGAATCCGACGTCCGCGCCACAGTCGAATATTTTTGGTGGATTGTGCTCGAGGTAGACATGCCTGATTGCCACGCCGGCGCCCGTCGCGGCGAACAGCAGTATTAGGCCACTGTAAACCCGTTGTCCGATTAAAGCAGGCCCATGCAGGGCTGCTACCAAGGCAATCACGCCAACCACAATGAAGGCGTAGCGCTGCAAAATACACATCGGGCAGGGTTCCAGCCCGACAGAGTGTTGCAGGTATAGCGCGAACGCAATCAGTCCGGCGCAAACCAGAAACATCACAAGGTGGATCGAACGAGGCGTTGCTTTCATCAGATCAAGGCCAATGCGTGGTCGAGGTCCGCGATCAAATCTTCAATATCTTCTATGCCAACTGATAATCGAACAAGATTGTCGGTAATACCAAGCCGTGCGCGAAGGTCTGACGGCAATGAACCGTGGCTCATGGTGACCGGGTGGCCTATCAGGCTCTCCACGCCGCCCAGACTTTCCGCGAGGGTGAATATTTTGCAGGCTTCCAGCGCGCGGCGCACTCCATTCATATCCGTCTTCAGATAAATCGAAATCATCGCACCAAAACCATTCATCTGTTTTGCCGCCAACAAGTGTTGTGCATGATTTGGCAGCCCCGGATAAATCACTTTTTCCAGTTTCGGATGTGACTTCAACCAAGTGGCCAAATGCATGGCATTCCCGCAATGCTGTCTCATGCGAAGCGGTAAGGTTTTCAGACCGCGTAATGCCAGGAAGCTGGAGAAGGGATCGAGGATCGATCCGATCGCGTTCTGCATGTATTCGAGCTTTTCGGCAATGTCGCCGCGTTCCTTCACAATGACCGCTCCGCCAACCATGTCCGAATGACCGCTGATGTACTTGGTCACCGAGTGCAGCACAATGTCGATGCCCAGGTCGAGTGGGCGCTGGATGAACGGCGAAGCAAAAGTGTTGTCAACGACCGTCAGGATGCCACGCGCTTGGCCAATCCTGGCGACCTCTGCGAGATCGGTGATTTTGAGGAGCGGATTGGAAGGCGTCTCCACCCAGATCATCTTCGTGTCAGGCTGGATCGCTTGCTGCAGCGAACCCGTCACGTTCGGATCGGAGTAGCTTGTTCGCAGACCCATGGAACGTTTTCTGACGCGCTCGAACAGGCGCCACGAACCACCGTACAAATCGTCTGCCGCAACGATGTGGCTGCCCGAATCCAGCAATTCCAGCACCGTACTACTTGCCGCAAGTCCCGATGCAAAAGCGAAAGCACGCGTGCCATTTTCAAGGTCCGCTATGCAACGCTCGAATGCATGCCTGGTTGGGTTTTGCGACCGGGCGTACTCATAGCCCGTATGCACGCCGGGTGATTGCTGCTTGAACGTTGAGGTGGCGAATATGGGAGTCATCACCGCGCCAGTAGTCCGATCCGGTGGCTGTCCGGCATGGATTGATCGGGTGGCAAAGCCCTGCGTCGATGGTTCATTTTTCATGACGAGTTACCGGGTGAGCGCATGCAATCAGCATGCATCCAGATTTGGACTGTTTTAGCACTGTCCTGGTTGTGGCTATGGCGCGCGGTGACGCAGATGGTTCAGCACGTCCATACGGGTGACGAGACCATAGAATTTCCCATCTTCTATAACGAGGGCTACATGGCCTTTGTTGAACGTTTCCAGCAGACGCGGAATGGGAGTTTTTAGCCCAACCGTTTCAAGTCTTTGAGTCATGGCGGAACGCACGGGGTCCTTGAAGTGCTCGGGATCCTCGCGTGAAGCCGTGAGCAAATCCCACTCGTCGATCAGCCCGACGACTTTGCCGTCCTCCAGCACCGGCAATTGTGAAATATCGTACAGTTTCATGCGAGCGTACGCAGTCATGAGCTTATCATCCGGCCCAATGGTAACCGTCGCCTTTTCATCATGGCGGCGGGTGATGAGGTCGCGAAGATCGCCAAAGTGTTCGCGCTTGATGAAGCCCTGATCCATCATCCAATAGTCATTGAATACCTTCGAAAGATACTTATTGCCGCTATCGCAGACGAACGTGACTACGCGCTTGGAAGTCGTCTGCTCACGGCAATAGCGTAGCGCTGCCGCAAGCAAGGTGCCTGTCGATGAACCCGCAAGGATAGCTTCTTTGGCAAGCAGTTCACGAACCGTGGTGGCCGATTCTTCATCACTGATGGAATATGCTTTCTTGACGCGTGAGAAATCTGCAATCGGCGGAATGAAATCTTCGCCAATGCCTTCGACAAGCCAACTACCCGCTTCACCGTATGTGCCGGTACGTACAAAATCCGCAAGCACTGATCCCACCGGATCAGCAAGCACTAGTTCAGTCCGAGGCGATACTTTTTGGAAGTAACGAGACAGTCCTGTTATCGTGCCGGCCGATCCCACTCCACACACAATCGCATCGACATCCTGATGCATCTGACGCCATATTTCGGGACCGGTTGTCGTCTCGTGTGCAAGTGGATTGGCCGGGTTGCCGAACTGATTTACGAAGAATGCACCGGTCTCATCCGCGATCGTTTTTGCCATGTCCTGGTAATACTCGGGATGGCCCTTACCGACGTCCGAGCGCGTCAACACGACTTCCGCGCCCATAGCTTTGAGGTGGAAAATTTTTTCGCGGCTCATTTTGTCAGGAACCACCAAAATCAGCTTGTAACCCTTCAGAGTCGCGATTAGTGCAAGGCCGAGTCCCGTATTGCCAGCGGTGGCCTCGATAATCGTGCCACCCGGTTTAAGCCGTCCGTCTGCTTCCGCCGCCTCGATCATCGAACGACCGATGCGATCTTTGATGGAACCCCCCGGATTTTGACTTTCCAGTTTCAAAAAAATGCGGCACCGACCGGCATCCATGCCGGTTATCTCGACAAGAGGTGTATTTCCGATCAGATCAAGCAACCGGTTGGTAGCCAATCAGAACTTCCTTTTAGTTGCCCAAGCATCGCACGGGTTGTGTGGGACCGCGTGTGTCAGGGACCGTTCCTCGCGCCGCAATTACCGAAGAAGCATCCACTTGTACCCGTAAGGCGAGTTTAACTCGCTGAACCGCGGATAAGTGCAGCCGGATCTGCACCCGGAATCCCAGGCGCAGGCCCGAGTGGTGTTCTGATCCGGGATGCCAAAATCCTCAAAAGAGCCCATAATAATAATAATTCCCATTAACTTAATCGGTCCCGGGATGCCGTTAGACATGGCAATAGAAGCAATCGGCCCCACAGCCTTGGCGATTCCCTTGAGCCGAGCGGCTGTTGGCGAAACTGTCCGCATCTGCAAGGTGCTCACGGGGGTGCACGAAGGTGGCGGGGATATGGGGTTGCGCTTGCTGGAACTTGGATTCGTGGAAGGCGAACAGCTGCGCATTATCGCCCACGGATTTCCGGGTCGCGAGCCCATTGCCGTCCGCATCGGCAATACAACATTCGCATTGCGGCGATTTGAAGCCGATCACGTCTGGGTAGTGCCGTCGTCACTATCCACAGCCCAATCATGACAGCAGTTCAATCTTCGTTGCGTGTCGCGTTGCTTGGCAATCCCAACTGCGGAAAGACCGCGCTCTTCAATTTGCTGACGGGCAGCCGGCAAAAAGTGGCCAATTATGCGGGGGTCACTGTTGAACGCAAGGAGGGATTGTTCGAAACGACAAGCGGCCGAAGGATACGTGTCCTTGACCTGCCGGGCGCCTACAGTCTGAATGCGCTAAGTCTCGACGAGACCATCACTCGGGATGTAGTTCTCGGCACAAAGCAAGGAGAGGACCGGCCCGATTTACTGGTCTGTGTAACGGATGCCACAAATCTTCGTTTGAACTTGCGGTTGGTGGTTGAAGCCAAGCGCTTGGGTCTCCCAATGGTGTTGGCGCTGAATATGAGCGATGTCGCCAAACATCGCGGCGTAAAAATCGATGTCCGTGCACTGGAGCGAGAGCTTG
>DATMZQ010000138.1:0-3045 GCA_035573615.1 Burkholderiales bacterium
AGAAATTTCTGCATGACGGGAGTTGTGCAGCCGATCTTGTGCCCGACCTGGTCTCCCATTCCGGCAACCGTCAGCAGCCCGTTCAGCACGCGCTGAAGGGCGTAACCCTCTGCTTCTGTCTGTGGCCTGATGCCCTCTGGAAGCGCCGTGATCGGCTGCAGGGATAACCGCTGGTCAAGCAGGAGGGTGGCGGCCTGCAGGGTAGGTGCGCTCATGCATCTCCTTCTTCAAAAATCCAATTGCACCACAAATTAGAGACAACCGGTCGCATGATTAAACTGCGTAGACATGCATCGGCGCCGGGATTGCATCCCATTGCTGCCGTGCGGCATAGATTCGGTCTGGTGAGTTGCTTGACACTCAAGCGGGCCCTTCAACATAATCGTCCCGCACCACAGCGTTGCCCGCCAATGAGCGAGCAATCAAAAACTTATAAATCATCGGAGGAGGCAATATGAAAGACCAGTCACACGGCCTTCGCCGGCTCACTGTGCTCAGAGGTTTGCTCCTGTCGCTCGTCGCTGCCTCGGCTCTAGCCTGGGCAGGAGTCGCGAGTGCGCAGAGTGCAGCGCAGAAGGCTGTCGAAGCTGCCAAGAAAATCTGCAACGGCAAAACCATCACCATCGTTTGGGAAGCCGGCCTGCAGTCACTCGACCCGACCCAGTTCTCCGGCCCGCTCTGGGAAAAGGAAACCGGGTGCAAGGTCAAAGTAGTCGAAGTCCCGACCGCTGAGATGTTCACCAAGATCATGCAGGAATTCCGCGCCGGTACGGGTGCGTACGATGCCCTGAACGTGATTCCGGCGTGGATGCCGGACTTGGCCCAGGCGGGCGCGCTGGAAGTACTCGACCCCTATGTCGACAAGTACGGCTTTCGCGATGAGCTGAAAAAAATCGCACCGACATACCGCGATAACCAGATGACGGTCAATGGCAAGATCTATGGCTTTCCGGATGACGGGGACGTATTCCTGTTTTATTACCGCAAGGACATCTTTGCCCGAGCCGACCTGAAGAAAGCGTTCAAGGACAAATATAAATACGACCTGGCGCCCCCAAAGACCTGGAAACAGTTCGACGAGATCGGCAGCTTCCTGACCGACGCGTTGAAGAAGGACCACATCTACGGCGCCGCATTTTTCCGTGAGCCACCTTATACGATGTTCATGTTCCAGGAACGTTTCCGCGTGGAAGGTGGCAAGTTCTTCGATGCCAATACCATGAACGCCACGGTGAACGGGCCGGTGGGTGTGAAGGTCTTCACTGAAATGCGCAACGAAAATCGATTTATGCCGCCGGGCGTCGAAAAATTCGGCTTCGTGGAAAACCTCGCGACTTTCCTGAAGGGCGAAAGCGCGATGACGATTTCGTGGCCGCCTTACGGACGTTTTGCGGCCGGCTATCTGGCGAACGAGAAAGCACTGTCCTGGGTGCCGAAGTCAACCATCGCGGGCAAGGTAGGTTATGCGCTACCCCCGGGCGGTCATCCGGAACTGGCCGCGGGTTTTGCGCTGTCGGTTGCCTCCACGAGCAAGCAGAAAGAAGCGGCCTATCTGTTCATCCAGTGGCTGAACAGCGAAGAGATCAGCGGCAAGCGTGTGAAACTGCCCTACGCGTTGCGCGATCCGTTCCGCGATTCGCATTACACGGATCCGGAGTATCTGAAGCTGTGGCCCGATGCAAAGGAATATTTGTCCGCATTGCACCAGGGCGCACAGACCGGTTTGCTGGATTTGTCGTTGATTCAGACCGACAAGTATGAAGAAGCGCTGCGGCAGGGCATCAGCAAGTTGTGGGCCGGCGAAGATCCGAAGGCGATCCTCGACAAGGTCGCCGCAGACTGGGACGGCATCACCAAACAGGTCGGGACGGATAAGCAAAAGGCGGTCTATAGCGCCTGGGCTTCAAAATCCGGCGCCTACCCGAAGTAAGGAGAATCGGCAGGGTTCGCTCCGGCGATTAAGCGGCGAGAGCGAAACATGGAACGCGGGAGCGCCGGACTCGGCGCTCCTTTTTTGTCAGTACTCTCTTTGCGGGATATTTCGGGGGCAACACACTTGATGCAGAGCCGCGGAGCCTTCGCGGAACGTAACTTCAAATACCTGTTGGTTGGGCCGGCGATTTTCGTGCTGTTGCTGATCGGTATTTTTCCGCTGGTTTACCTGCTCATGGTGAGCTTTCAGGGCATTACCATGACCGAAACATCGACAGACTTTGTCGGTGCACGCAATTACGCGCAACTTTTTCACGATGTGCGCATGTGGGAGGCCCTGCTGCACACGGTCATTTTCACTGCCATCGCATTGCCGGTGGAATTGGTCCTGGGTTTGGCCATGGCGCAATTGTTCCTGGAACGGTTGCCGGGACGACAGATTTTCGTCGCGCTGCTGGTGCTGCCGGTAGTCGTGTCACCGATCGTTTCCGGTGCAACCTGGGCTTTACTGTTCGATCATCGTTTCGGACCGATCAACCAGATCATCGGCTGGTTCACCGGCGATACCACGGCCATCCTCTGGAGCATCAACCCGAAGCTGGTCTATCCCGCCATCATCGCGGCCGAGATCTGGCAATGGACGCCGTTCATGTTTCTCTTGCTGCTGGCCGCCCTGGCCAACGTAGACAAGTCGCAACTTGAAGCCGCCGCAATCGATGGCGCTGGCTGGTGGCGCACATTCTTCAGGATCGTGCTGCCTGCCATCTGGCCGGTCATGGCAATCGCCATACTTATTCGCGGGCTCGACCTGTTCCGGTTGTTCGACATTGTGTGGGCTCTCACCAAGGGCGGCCCCGGCACGATGACGGAAACGATTTCCATTTTTACTTACGTCAAGGGTTTCCAGCAGTTCGAGACGAGTTACACCGCCGCAGTCGCATTCCTGGTGATCATCCTGTTGTCCGTGGTCGTCATGCTCGCGCTGAAGCGAGTGGAGCTGGCGAGATGAGCAGCTTACGCAGACGCACTGCCAAAAGGCAGGCGATCCGGTTTGCGGCTGCGGTCGCAATCACGCTGATCTTCGTGTTCCCGATTTACTGGCTGTTCATGATT
>DATMZQ010000139.1:0-9015 GCA_035573615.1 Burkholderiales bacterium
TGTAATAGCGTCCGGAGGCATCCTGTTCCGGAACACCAAACAGCATGTCGCCGCCGTTCAGTCTTGTCCGGTCGGTTAATGCCCTGAGATAGTCAGGCGGTATGTCGGTATTGAGCATAGGCAGTGCAGTCTCGGGCAACAAGATCAACTTGCTGTCTGTCGAGCGTACTAACTCCAGATAGGCTTGCAGCGTGGCGATTGCGCGTTCCGGCCGCCATTTCAGCTCCTGCGGAATATTTCCTTGCAGCAGCGTCACAGTGGTCGGCTCCCCCGGCAGCGGTTGGGTCCATTGGTGGCGTTTGAGAAGGGCTCCCGCGATGATCAGCGTGCCAGCAATGCACAGAGCCACTCCCAAAGAGACGAAAAGGCGCTTGCCAGCTTTCGGTGTGTTACCAGCGCGAAAGCGGGATTCAATAGCGGTGGCGATAGCCCCTGCGATGAATGCGGTAACGAGGGACACGCCGAATGCACCCAGGATGGGAGCAAATCCCGCCAGTGGGCTGGTCGGAACCTGCGAATAGCCTATGGAGAGCCACGGGAAGCCGGAGAGAACCCAGCTGCGCAACCATTCGCAAAAGACCCACAGCGCTGGAAAGCCCAGCAGTGCTTTTGCGGCAAAATTCCCGCGGGACCGCACAAGGACGGCGCCGACCAGCGCCGGATAACAGGCTTGGATAAGACAAAACAAGAGCGTGCAGAACGCAGCAACAGGCACGACCATTCCACCGTAAACGTGCAAGCTTACGTACACCCAGCTCACGCCGACGACGAACATTCCTGCGCCAAAACTAAATCCGACGATTGCCGCTGCCCTGGAACTGATGCAATGCCGCCACATCAACAGCAATGCAGTCAGGGAGATAACCGGGATGACATAGAGCCCGAAAGGTGCGAATCCGAGCACCCCTATCGCGCCAAAGAAGAAAGGTGCGACAAACAGGCGAAGAAAAACCAGCAAGCGAACCGGGCGCTTTGCTACAAGTAAGTCAGTCTGCACTCCCGGTCCTGATTTTCTCAACGAGCAGCGCATGTAATCTGCGGCTGTCGGCGCGGACGACCTTGATATTCAGGTCGCCGATGCGGAACTGCTCTCCGCGTTTGGGCAGCCTGCCGAGATGAGCCAGCACAAGGCCGCCGACGGTGTCGAAATCCTCGTCGCTAAAATCGGTGCCGAAGGTCCTGTTGAAGTCATCAATCTCAGTTTGCGCCTTGACTCTGAACTGGCCATTGCGATCCAGAATAATGTTCGCTTCTGTTTCATCGAAATCGAACTCGTCTTCGATTTCGCCCACGATCTGCTCGAGCACGTCCTCAATCGTTACCAGGCCGGCGACGCCGCCGTATTCGTCCACAACGATGGCGATGTGATTGCGGTTGCTGCGGAAATCCTTAAGTAATACGTTTAACCGTTTGGCTTCCGGAATAAACACCGCGGGTCGCAAACGGTCGCGTACATTGAAATCCTCGCCCGCATAATAGCTAAGCAGATCCTTGGCGAGCAGAATGCCGATGACATCGTCTTTATTCTCACCGATTACCGGAAAACGGGAATGGCCGGTTTCAATCACCCAGGGGATGAACTTCTCCGGAGCGTCTCCTATGTCGATAACATCCATCTGCGCACGGGGAATCATGATATCCCGGGCCTGCATTTCGGAAACCTGCATCACCCCTTCAATCATTGCGAGCGCATCTGCGTCAAGCAAATTACGCTCGTAGGAACGCTGGAGCAGCTCGATGAGCTGCTCCCTGTCCTCGGGCTCGCGCATAAGCAGCGCGCCCAGCCGTTCCAACAGTGAAGGTTTATGCGTTTCTTCTTCCATGTAGCAATGGCGATCAGTGAGCGTAAAGGACAACTGCAACCACGGCATTAGTGCGCCGTTCACCCGGTTTTGTAGGGATCAGCATACCCCAGCTTTACGACTATTTCCGACTCTAGCGTTTCCATGACTTCTGCATCCTTGAGATTGTCATGATCGTAGCCCTGCAAATGAAGAACGCCATGTACCACCAGGTGTGCAAAGTGCGCGTCAATGGTTTTGCGTTGCTCTCGGGCTTCTTTCGCAATCACCGGAGCACACAGAACGATATCGCCGTGCAGCGGCTCATGGTCGGAATAGACGAACGTCAATACGTTGGTTGCGTAATCCTTGCCTCTAAAGGCGCGATTAAGCTTGCGGGCCTCTCTCCTGCCCACCAGCCGGATGGTGACTTGCGCATCGGTACGCAAGGCCGGCTTGGCCCAGGACCTCATGCGTTGCCGCGATGGCAGGCCAGTCTGTGCAATACCATACTGCACGGAAAGAATGAGCAAGGCCGGCGGCGAGCGCACCGTTTTCGCTGCCATGCCAATCAGTCGGCCTGACGGACTTGGTGGCGTTCATAGGCCTGGACGATGCGCTGGACCAGTGGATGACGTACTACATCGTCTGCAAGAAACTGGGTAAAGGCAATGCCGCGTACATCGCGCAAAATGATGGCGGCTTCCACCAGACCGCTCTTCTGGCTCTTCGCCAGATCGATTTGGGTCACGTCTCCCGTAACGACCGCACGGCTTCCGAAGCCAATGCGGGTTAGAAACATCTTCATTTGTTCCGGCGTCGTATTCTGCGCTTCATCCAGGATAATGAAGGAATGGTTCAGGGTTCGCCCGCGCATGAACGCAAGCGGGGCAATTTCGATTGCGGCTCGTTCGAAAAGCTTGGCTACCTTCTCAAACCCCATCAGGTCGTAGAGCGCGTCGTAGAGCGGGCGCAGATACGGGTCCACTTTTTGCGCCAGGTCGCCAGGCAAGAAACCAAGCCGTTCTCCGGCTTCCACGGCAGGCCGCACCAGCACGATGCGCTTTACCGCATCTCGTTCAAAAGCATCCACCGCGCATGCGACAGCGAGATAGGTCTTGCCGGTGCCCGCGGGGCCGATACCAAACGTAATGTCATGTTCCCTGATTTGCCGGATATATTGCACCTGCCGTGGCGTGCGGCCGTGCAGGTCGCGCCGTCGCGTCTGGAGCACCAATGCGTCCGCCGGTGCAGTCGGTGCGGCGCTACCCGCTATCTCGATCAATCCAAGCTGCACATCCTCGAGACTCACGCTGTCAGTGGCTTGCTGATAGAAACGCTGCAATGCTTCCGCTGCGAGCCGTGACGGTTCGGGCGCACCAGAGATGCTGAACTGTTCTCCACGCCGCGCGATTGCGACATCGAAGGCGCTCTCGATCTGCTTGAGGTTTTCGTCCAGTGCACCGCAAAGATTGGCGAGCCGCTGGTTGTCGACCGGAGTAAACGAGATATCGAGGGGGTTCAAACGGGTTCCGTGACGCGTACTTCGCCGCGGAGAGTGTGCGCTAATGCAGCAGTAATATGTACGTCCATGAGCTTGCCGATTAGACGCTTCGATCCGGGAAAGTTCACCACCCGGTTATTGCTGGTCCGGCCGTAGAGTTCATGAAGATTTTTGCGCGAAGTTCCTTCGACCAAAATGCGTTCGACTTGACCAACCATGGCGTTGCTGATTGCCTTGGCGCTCACATCAAGAGCTGCTTGCAGACGCGCGAGGCGCGCCTGCTTGATTTCCAGCGGAACCTGTTCAGCGAAGTTTGCAGCGGGGGTGCCGGGCCGGGGACTGTACATGAAGCTGTAACTATCATCGAAATGAAGCTCTTCGACTAGTTTCATGGTTTCGGCGAAGTCTTGTTCTGTTTCACCGGGAAAACCGACGATGAAATCCGATGCAATTGAGATGCCTGGCCGTGCTGTGCGCAAACGCCGGATGATCGATTTGTATTCCAGTGACGTGTATCCGCGTTTCATGGCAGCCAGGATCCGGTCGGACCCGGACTGCACGGGTAGATGGACATGATCTACAAGCTGGGGCAGGTGCCGGTAAGAATCGACTAAGCGCTGTGAGAATTCGCGAGGATGCGATGTCGTATAACGCAAACGCTTAATGCCTGGCATCTCTGCGAGATACTCGAGCAGCAGAGCGAAGTCCGCCGTTTCGCCATCGTTCATCTTGCCCCGATAAGCGTTCACGTTCTGGCCCAACAAGGTGATCTCTTTCGTTCCCTGATCCGCGAGCCCGGCGATTTCGGTAAGGACATCGTCGAATGGCCTGGATACCTCTTCCCCCCGGGTGTAGGGAACCACGCAGAAGCTGCAATATTTGCTACAGCCTTCCATGATCGAGACAAATGCAGTGCAGCCTTCGTGTGTTGCAGCAGGCAACGCATCGAACTTCTCTATTTCCGGAAAGGAGATGTCAACTTGCGAACGGCCGCTTCGACGGCGCGCATCGATAAGCTGCGGTAATCGATGGAGCGTCTGCGGACCGAATACGACATCCACAAACGGTGCGCGCTCGACGATCGCTTGCCCCTCCTGGCTCGCCACGCAGCCACCAACTCCAATGATAAGGTCTTGCCGCGCCTGCTTCAGCGGGCGCAACCGCCCGAGGGCGTGAAATACGCGCTCCTGTGCATTTTCGCGGACAGAACAGGTATTGAAGAGGATAACGTCCGCCTGAGCTGGATCCTCTGTCCTTTCGAAAGCTTCAGAGGCATTTAACACGTCGGCCATCTTGTCAGAGTCATATTCGTTCATCTGGCAACCGTAAGTTCTGATATACAGCTTCTTCATTCGGCTGCCTTATTTCACCAGCGGGTGCTGCGCGGCTTCTTCGCGCGTCAACAGCCATATCCGGGACAGATCACCACTCGTATCGAGCAAATACATGACTGGAGCGGTTTGAATATTCATCGAGGCCGGCATGATGATGAGATTCTGCTGGTTATAGAGATAACTGCCCGCTGCCAGCCGGTAGACGCGCTCGCCTATTTTCATCAATGGATAACGGTACGCCTGCATATCCCCGCGTCTGGCCTGCTGCGGGAAATCGCGCGCCGCACAGGTCTGCGTTACGCAAAGCAGGGCCAGCAACGACGCCAGCAGCACATGGAGCAATTTTTTCATGGGCACCATTCCAAAGGCCGCCGCCGGGTTTGCGACGTCGTGCTGAACGATTAGGACACCTATAACTTGACGCGTGATTGTATAACGCCGACTAGAAGAGGATTTGCGCCGCAGCAAACCCTCTTCTTATCGACTTTTTGTGTGGTGGTGATAGGTGGACTTGAACCACCGACCCCAGCATTATGAGTGCTGTGCTCTAACCAACTGAGCTATATCACCGGAAGCTGATCCTGCATTCGCGCTGATGTGCTTTCCTCCGGCGGCTCCGGGGAGAGGCCATATTTTCTGCCCCACGGTACAGGCCCGCAAAATGGAAGCACCGGATGAAAGTGTTTTCACATGTCTTTGGCCATCGATATCTTGCGCGCTGTTCGCCCCGCCCTGCAGGGTGCGGAAGATTACTGACGCCCCTTGGGGTTGTCAAGGCGAGAGAGGCCAGTTTGGGCCTTCTGCGCGGTAAACTCTTACCATGATCGTAGATGTCGCAATCGTCGGTGGTGGACCGGTTGGCGCCAGTGTCGCGCTGGCATTGGCGCCTACATCGTTCAGCATTGCATTAATAGAACCAAGGCGTCCTCCGCTGCTACCAGCTGCTGGCTTTGACCAGCGCGTGTATGCCTTGAACCGCCGCAGTCGAAGGTTCCTCGAGCGCTGCGGGATCTGGCAGCATTTACTGATGGATCGTATCGCACCGGTGCGTGAAATGCGCGTATTCGGGGACCAGGCGTCGCAACTTGATTTCAGCGCGTATCGCAATGGCGTTCCAGAATTGGCAGCAATCGTCGAAGAAGCCAATTTGCAGCAAGCGCTCCAGCGCGCGCTCTCCAGCCAGTCTAACCTTGCTGTGCTGGCCGGAGTTGCCTGCCTGGGTGCTACATGGGATAGCGAAAAGGCGACTCTATCGTTGTCCGATGGACAGCAAATTGCAGCAAGCCTGGTGATTGCCGCTGACGGCGCCGATTCCGCGTTGCGTAGCGCCGCCGGCATTTCGGTGCGCGTCCATGAATACGGGCAGACCGGTGTGGTCGCAAATTTTCGCGCCGGGCAACCGCATTGCGACACGGCCTTTCAATGGTTTGTTGAAGGAAGCGTGCTGGCACTTTTGCCATTGCCAGCGAACCACATGTCGATGGTATGGTCGGTTCCCAATGCACAGGCTGGCGCTCTACTGAGCCTGACCGCCGAACAACTCGCAGAAGAAGTGCAACGGATGAGCGACAACGTGATTGGCCTGCAGCCCACAGGTGTGGCGGCGGGGTTTGCCTTAAGACGCATGCAGGCAGCACGGCTTATTGCCCCACGCCTTGCCCTGGTGGGGGACACTGCCCATAATGTCCATCCTCTTGCTGGGCAGGGTCTTAATCTTGGATTCGGCGATGCCGAATCCCTGGCAGCCGTACTTGCCACGAGCGGCACTCACGGCGATCCAGGAGCTTACGCGTTGTTGCGCCGATATGAGCGCAGCAGGCGGGAAGATCATCTGGCAATGGAAGTCGTCACTGAAGGCCTGCAATTGCTGTTCGCCAGCACTGTTCCAGGAATGAAGCGTTTGCGTAATGCCGGGCTGCGACTAGTCAATCGCACGGCGCCTTTAAAGCGCTTGCTCGTGAAACGAGCGCTGGGGTAAGTGGTCCAACGATGCCTTTCATCGTATAACTATTGGGTTTGTCTTCTAACATGCCGATTCGCACTATAAGCATCTTGTTCTCATTGCTGGCGTTGGTCACCGGCGTTGCATTCGCGGACGAGGCTTCAATTCGCGCCGAATTTGCCAAGAAATATCCGCAAGCCAACATCGAAAGTATTTCCAAGACACCGTACCTCGGGCTGTACGAAATGCTGGTCGATGGGGAAGTCATCTACACCGATCCGGATTTCACTTATCTGATTGTTGGCAGTCTCATCGAGACCAAGACCAAAGTTAATCTCACGGATGCCCGCCAGAGAGAAATCGAAGAGAAGAAACTCAAGAGCATGGCTTTCCCTTTTGAACAGCTTCCGTTCGATCTCGCAATCAAGAAGGTCAAAGGCGATGGAAGCCGCAAAGTCGCAGTGTTTTCCGATCCCGATTGCCCTTACTGTCGCAGGCTGGAGAAGGATCTGGAAAAGATCTCAAACGCGACGATTTACATCTTCTTGTTCCCGATCGAGCAGTTGCATCCGAAAGCGCCCGAAATGTCGCGTGCGATCTGGTGCGCTCCCGATCGCGTGAAGGCCTGGGATGAGTACATGTTGAAAGGTGTCGTGCCGAAGTCTCCGAAGTGTGACACGCCCGTCGACAAGATCGTCGCCTATGGGCAGTCCAAAAAAATTAACGGAACTCCCACGATCTTCTTTGCAGATGGCAAGCGGGTTCCCGGCGCCATTCCGTCCGAACGGTTTGAGGAGCTACTCAAAGCAAGCAATCCCGGCAAATCCTGAAATCAGATCGCCCGCCGCCGCCTGAGTCTAGAATGAGAACCCAGCGTAACCGGCTGGGAGGGTTAGGTGCGCAGGGTCCGGCGAAGCGTTCCAGGGCTTCCTCAAGCGATACTCAACCGTATATCCGCGGCGATTGTCCTTTCAGCTGCGGTGCACGTATTACTCGTGTACGGTTTCTCGCTTACTGAAGGCACGTCTACAACCAAGCCCAGCGGGATTATCCAGGCGAGACTGCAGCCAATTCCGTTATCAGCGCCGCTGCGATCAATAGCACAAGATACCCACCCGGATTTACCCACTCCCCAGGACGCCATACCAAATGTGGTCGCATCCGAACCGGTGTCGGCGGCACAACCGGTAGCGATTCCAGACGTTCCTGTTCCAGAACCACAGCCCAGCAAGGATCGCGATGAGTCCAGCGTCATTCCCGATCTGGTGCACTATGCGGCAAGCCAGCTCGATGTTTATCCGCGTGCGCTGCAAACGATAGCGCCGGCTTACCCGACAGGCGCACTGGAAACGCAAACTGCCGGCTTTGTGACGCTGCTCGTATTGATCGATGAAGTTGGACGTGTCATGGGCACCACTGTAGTGGATGCTACACCTGACGGCGTGTTCGAACAGGCTGCGCAGCAAGCTTTGGCGGAAGCCATTTTTTATCCCGCGCAGAGAGAAGGCCACAGTGTGCGCAGTCGGATACTGGTTAAAGTCGAATTTGATCCCAGTGCGGCGGCCGCCATGCATTGATCAATCAGGGCGGTGGCAATTCCCTCGGCTGCATTCCGCGTGGATAGAGAATCCACATGGTGCCGGTCTGACGCATGCGTCCGGCGGACTGAGTCGCGTCATCTCCGAATCCCCAGAAAAAGTCAGCGCGGATCGGACCTTTTATTGCAGTTCCGGTGTCCTGTGCAATCACCAGACGGTTGAGCGGTCGCATAGACAGCGGGGCAGTTGTGGACAGAAACACCGGTGCGCCGAGCGGTGTAGTCAGCGGGTCGACCGCGATACTGCGACCGGGCGTGAGCGGAACGCCTTGAGCTCCGATCGGCCCAGCCGTCGATCCTGGCAGTTCGCGAAAGAATACGTAGGCCGGGTTTTGCTGTAACAACTGCACAACTTTGCCGGGGTTTTTGGCAGCCCACTGTTTGATGCCCTGCATGGATGCCTTATCCAGCGGAAGCTCTCCGCGGTCGACCAGCAATTTGCCGACCGACACGTAGGGATGACCGTTATGTTCGGCAAAACCGACTCGGAGGATGTCTCCACCGGGCAGCTTGATGCGTCCAGAGCCCTGCACATGCAAAAAAAACAGTTCGACCGGATCGTCGACCCAGACAATCTCCAGTCCCCGAACCGGGGCCAGCCCGCTCTCGATTTCTGCGCGGCTGTAATACGGGACGATTCTTTTGTCTTGCATCCGCCCCCGCAGCCGGATGCCCTTGAGCTGAGGATTGGTCTGCGCCAGATCGATTGCCAGCAGATCGGGAGGAACTGCGTAAATCGGAAAGCGAAATTCGCGACCGAAATGGCGACTGCCGTACAACAAGGGCTCGTAGTAGCCGGTCACCAGTCCTTCGGTGGCACCGGTCGCGTTATGTACCAGCCAGGGCGCGAAAGAAGA
>DATMZQ010000140.1:0-10034 GCA_035573615.1 Burkholderiales bacterium
AAGTAACATCCGGAAACAGGATGGGAAACTCATGCTTGAGCAAGGCCTGAAAAGTGTGCGCAAGCACCTCATCCGATCCGTTCCCGACAAAGATGTTGGCGGCGGTCACATCGTGCTGCACAGCAATAGCTTGTCTCAGCCGCTCGCTAATAGGATCGGGATAAAGGCGCAACGAATCGCCTAGCTCCGCTCGTAACGCTTCCAGCACACGGGGACTCGGTCCGTAGGGATTTTCGTTGGTGTTGAGCTTGACCAGATTTGCCAGCCTGGGTTGCTCTCCGGGAACGTAAGGCGTCAGGCCGTGCACCACGGCGCTCCAGAATCGGCTCATCGATGGATACGATACTGTGCGGATTTTGCGTGAGCCGGCAAACCTTCACCCATGGCCAACTCAGCGGCGATAGCGCCAAGCTTGCGAGCGCCTTCGATTGATACTTCAATCATGCTGGTGCGCTTCTGAAAATCGTAAACGCCCAAAGGCGACGAGAAACGAGCAGTCCGTGAAGTCGGCAATACGTGGTTTGGGCCTGCGCAGTAGTCGCCCAACGCCTCTGAGGTATAACGGCCAAGAAAGATTGCGCCCGCATTGCGTATCTTTTGCGCCCAGCGGTTGGGTTCTTCGACACACAATTGCAAGTGTTCCGGGGCGACCCGGTTTGCGATCGCACACGCTTCATCCAAATCACGGGTCTCAATCAACGCGCCGCGTCCATTCAGCGAAGCACTGATCACGTTTGCGCGGGACATGTCTTTCAGTTGCCGCTGGATGCTTGCGGCAACCCTCTCGATAAATTGTATATTTGGACAGAGCAAAATTGCTTGCGCCAGCTCGTCATGCTCCGCCTGGGAAAACAGATCCATGGCAACCCAATCGGGATCGGCTGTACCGTCGCAGATCACCAGTATCTCAGATGGACCGGCTACCATATCTATGCCGACGACCCCAAAAACACGGCGTTTGGCGGCAGCGACATAAGCATTTCCAGGGCCGACGATCTTGTCCACTGCCGCAATGGTTTGAGTGCCATATGCAAATGCAGCAATGGCTTGCGCACCACCAATCGTAAATACGCGGTCAACCCCCGCGATGCTGGCTGCTGCCATTACCAGTTGGTTACGCTCACCATAAGGCGTCGGCACAGCCATGATGATTTCTGATACGCCCGCTACCCGCGCAGGCAGCGAATTCATCAATACCGTAGACGGATAAGCCGCTTTCCCACCCGGAACGTAAATACCAACGCGATCCAGAGGCGTAATTTTTTGTCCCAGCGTGGTGCCGTCCGCCTCGGTGTATTGCCAGGATCGCAACGTCTGGTGTTCGTGATAGCTACGGATGCGGGCTGCGGCCTGCTCAAGTGCGTAACGGCGCACTGCAGGCAACTCGGCAAGCGCCCGGTCGAGGTCCTCGCGAGAGATTTCGAGCGCGGACAAATTATTAGCCTGTATAGAATCCCATTTCGCGGTGTATTCTAGAACCGCGTCGTCGCCGCGGGACCGCACCTCGCGCAATATGGAGTCGACGGTTTTTTCGACGCCAGCGTCCTGAGTGCTTTCGAACGCCAGCAACTTTGCCAGTTTCGCCTCGAATTCCGGCTCGCTCGAGGACAGCCTATTGATAGCCGTCATGCTGACTCCAATGCTGCGGCACGAAACGCATCGATCAGTGGTTGCATTTCCACGCGCTTCAGTTTCAGAGCGGCCTGGTTGACGATGAGGCGGGCGCTGATGGGCATTATCTCTTCTACGGTTTTGAGCTGGTTCGCACGTAATGTATTCCCGCTTGAGACAAGATCCACAATTGCATCAGCCAATCCCACCAAAGGGGCAAGCTCCATGGAGCCATAAAGCTTGATCAGATCGACATGCACGCCCTTCGCCGCGAAATGCTCCCTCGAGGTTTTGAGATACTTGGTCGCAATACGAAGGCGGGCCCCACGTCGCACGGCAGCTTCGTAGTCAAATTTTTCGGGCACCGCGACCATCATGCGGCACTTGGCGATATCGAGATCAATCGGTTGATAGAGTCCGGTACCGCCGTGCTCGAGCAATACGTCTTTGCCTGCAACGCCCAAGTCGGCCGCGCCGTACTGTACATAAGTGGGCACATCTGAAGCACGCACGATAATGACAGAAACATTGTCGTTGTTGGTCGGGATGATGAGCTTGCGCGAAGTGTCCGGGTCTTCAGCCGGGACAATGCCCGCCGCCTTCAGCAGCGGCACTGTTTGTTCGAATATGCGCCCTTTTGAAAGGGCGATTCTTAGACTCATTTTTTTCCGTCACACCGCGACGTCAATGTGCCCGCTTGATTCGAGCGCCCAATTGACTCAGTTTTTCTTCTATGCACTCGTAGCCGCGATCCAAATGGTAAATGCGGTCCACGAGGGTTTCTCCGTTTGCGACCAGGCCAGCCAACACCAGACTCGCTGATGCTCGCAGGTCCGTGGCCATGACTTTGGCGCCGCGCAACCGCCCAACTCCCTTGACGATGGCGGTATTTCCCTCAACCTCGATGTCTGCGCCCAACCGGCGCAATTCCTGGACGTGCATGAATCGATTTTCAAATATTGTTTCGGTAACCACGGCGGTTCCTTGCGCCACCGCGTTTAGCGCCATGAACTGTGCTTGCATATCGGTAGGGAATGCCGGGTAGGGCGCCGTGCGCAAATTGACGGCCCTAAGGCTGCCATTGGTGGACAACCGTATCCAGTCTTCACCGTGCTCAACATGAGCACCCGCTTCTTGCAACTTGCCAATAACCGCGTCCAGAATGTTGGCGCGCGTCCCTTTCAACATGATTTCTCCCCTGGTGGCTGCCGCCGCGCAGAGAAATGTGCCTATTTCGATTCGATCTGGCATGACGCGGTGCGTGGCTCCGTGCAACTGTGCTACGCCCTCGATGGTGATCATGTCAGTACCGGCGCCTTTGATCCGTGCACCCATGGCGTTCAGACATTCCGCCAAGTCGTAGACTTCTGGCTCGCGCGCCGCATTTTCAAGGACCGTGATGCCCTCTGCCAAGACCGCAGCCATCATTAGGTTCTCGGTTCCAGTTACGGTCACCAAATCAAGGACAATATGCGTTCCCGTAAGCCGATCGGCACGAGCGAGAATGTAACCTTGATCTATGTCGATTTGTGCACCGAGGGCTTGCAAACCCTTGATGTGCAGATCGACCGGCCGTTGCCCTATCGCGCATCCACCGGGCAAAGATACTCGCGCATGGCCATAACGCGCGATCATCGGCCCGAGCACCAAAATTGAAGCCCGCATGGTTTTTACGAGTTCATACGGTGCAGACAAGTTGTGAAGCTTCGCCGCGGACAGTCCGACGCCCAATTTCTCGTCAAGCGAGACCTCCACTCCCATCTGGCCGAGAAGGTTAAGCGTAGTGGTGACATCGCGCAGGTGAGGAATGTTCTGTACTCTCAACGTGTCGCCCGTGAGCAGCGCCGCGCAGAGAATTGGAAGTGCCGCATTCTTGGCACCGGAAATACGTACTTCCCCGGTTAGCGGCACGCCGCCCTGGATGACAAGCTTATCCACTTGGCAGGTACGGGCTAGCGCGCAGCCCAGTCTTCCGGGGTAAAAGTCTTCATGGACAGCGCGTGAATCTCTTCGCGCATGCGGTCTCCGAGCGCTTTATAGACCACTTGATGCTGCTGAACCCGCGAACGGCTCCGAAACTCCGGGCTTACGATTACGGCCTCGAAATGATGGCCGTCGCCCGATACCTCGACATGGTCGCAGGCGAGATTTTGCTCAATATACGACTTCACTTGTTCTGGAGTAACCATAACCACTTTTCATCAATGACGAAGTTTGTAGCCCCGTTTAAGCAGCGACAAAGTCCCGAATGATAAAGCCAAAAGGCAGCCACCCACAATTGAGACGCTGAGCAAGGGCGAGACATCGGAGACGCCAAAAAACCCGTAACGAAAGCCGTCAATCATGTAAAAAAAAGGGTTGAAGTGCGAGACGTCTTGCCAGAATACGGGCAATGAGTGTATCGAGTAGAAGACTCCTGACAGGAATGTAAGCGGAACGATGATGAAATTTTGAAACGCCGCTAACTGGTCGAACTTTTCAGCCCAGATACCGGCAACAATGCCTAATGTACCGAGCAAACCCGAACCGAGCAGTGCGAACGCTAGCACCCAGGGGACGTTCACCATCGGAACATGCACGAAAATAGCGGTAATGACAAATACCCCGAAGCCGACCATCAAGCCGCGAACTACGGAAGCCAGTACGTAAGCGGAAAAAAATTCGAAGTGCGAGATCGGTGGCAGGAGCACGAAAATGATGTTGCCGGTGATCTTGGACTGGATGAGACTGGAGGAGCTGTTGGCGAAGGAGTTTTGCAACAACGACATCATGGCCAGGCCAGGCACAAGAAACGCGGTATAGCGTACCCCGGGGTAAACTTGAACGTGTTCTTCCAGCACATGGGAGAAAATCAGCAGATAAAGCAGCGCAGTCAGTACCGGCGCGAGCACAGTCTGAAAACTAACTTTCCAGAATCGCGTGATTTCCTTGCGGAACAGCGTGCCGAATGCGCCCATGGGGGCGAAGGACTCCATGGTCAGTCCTGTCTCATGATCTCTACGAATACTTCTTCGAGATCCGGCTGTTCCAGTTCCATAAATACCACGGTCAGATTGCTTTTCCGGAGTTCGGCGAGTACGGCTTCGACCTCCGCGTAGTCGCGCAGGGCGAGCAGGTATTCTCCGTTGGTGGGAGGTGTTGCAGTCATCGGCTTGAGCGAGTCAGGCAAACTGCCATGTGCCAGGCGCAGGCGCAAGTGGGCGCCGGTGTAGCCCTTAAGGAGATTATGCGTTGAATCAAGCGCTACGAGTTTGCCCTGCTTCAGCATTCCGACTCTGCTGCAAAGCGCCTCTGCTTCGTCAAGATAGTGGGTTGTGAGGACAATAGTATGACCATCCCCATTCAATTGACGAATGAACTGCCACAGACCTTGACGCAATTCCACATCGACGCCCGCAGTCGGCTCGTCCAGAATGATGACGGGTGGCTTGTGCACCAGCGCCTGAGCCACAAGCACGCGGCGCTTCATGCCGCCAGATAGCGCTCGCATATTAAAATCCGCCCTGTCGCTGAGGTCCAGCCGGGCCATCACTTCATCGATCCAGTCATTATTTCTGCCGAGTCCGAAATAACCGGACTGGAACTGAAGGGTTTCCCGTACCGTAAAAAAAGGATCAAAGACCAGTTCTTGCGGCACCACTCCGAGCGACCGCCGCGCATCGCGATAATCGATAACGACGTCATGGCCCATCACGCGAAGGATGCCGCTATCAGCGCGAGCCAATCCAGCCAGAATGCTAATCAGGGTAGTTTTGCCCGCTCCGTTGGGACCAAGAAGTGCGAAAAATTCCCCTCTCAAGATGTCCAGCGTAATCCCATCGAGCGCTCGCACGCTGCCATAGGCCTTCGAAACGCCCCTTATCTCGATGGCCGGCGGCACGAAAGACCACTGGATTTGGCGTTCAACAAGACACTAGTCGGCCGCAATCGGAATTAGATCAATGACCCCGTAAAGCTCGGCCAGACTGCGCAAACTCTGAGTGAGATGGGCGAAGGAAATTTTCTTGCCGCTATTGTTGAATCGACGAACCCATTCCAGAATCAGGCTTACTGCAGAAGAATCGACGGTTGTGACCCGGGCAAAATCGACAACTAAATCTGTGCCTTCAAATGTCGCACCCTCGGCAAGGAACTGCGCAACATTCTGGAGAGTGACCGGACCTTCGATGAAGTAGCGGTTTGCTTCTCTAGCGATCATTTTTTAGCCGTGGGAGGTTGCGGCTTTTCACTATTCTTTTCGATTAAGCTCTTGATCAGACCATCGATGCCGCCGCTTTGAATCTCCTGGGCAAACAGGTTCCGATAGTTGATGATAAGACTCGCTCCAGCCACCCGGACGTCATACACTTTCCAACCTTTTGGCGTGTGAGCCATGTCGTAGTCTACAGTCATGGGAGCCGCCCCACCGGGTAATTTGATAAGCGTCTGTACTGATGTTTCAGTTTCTCCTGGGCTTGGCTTGTACGGTCGATATTCGACTGAGATATTGGTGTATGCCGTGAACGCGGCAGAATAAGAACGCACCAGTAAAGTACGAAATTGCTTTACCAAAGTATCGCGCTGCTCGGGCGAAGCTTCCCTCCACGGACGGCCCACGGCCAAGCGGGTCATACGCTCAAAATCGAAATGCGGGGCAACTTTCTGCTCAATCAGTTGGACGATCTTTGTGACATCGCCCGCACGAATGTCCTTATCCTCACGCACGATCGTGAGCACTTCCTCGGTGGTCTTGCGAACCAGTGCATCGGGGGATACTTCCTCGGCGGGCGCACGACTGACAAATGAACCCGCTATCAAGAAAGCGATAAAACAAGTTCCAAGTGCTCTGATACCTTTCTGCATGGTGATTTCCTCTTTGAACCTTTGCTATTCCTTTTTCCCTGTACCAGTCTCTGCAGCTTTGCCATAAAGGAATTGGCCTATTACCTTTTCCAGAACAATCGCGGATTGAGTAATCTTCAAGCGATCGCCATCCTTCAAATTCTGCTCGTCCCCGCCCCCATCCATGCCGACATACTGTTCTCCGAGCAAGCCGGCCGTTAAGATCGACGCGGAGGAATCCCGCGGAAAGGGATAGCGTTTATCTATACGTAACGCCACACTCGCGCGAAAGTTACGCGTATCGAGTGCAATGCTTTCCACACGGCCTACAACGACTCCTGCACTCTTTACCGGAGCCCGCGCCTTCAATCCGCCGATGTTGTCGAATTCTGCAATGACCCTGTAGCCGTCGGACATGTTTACGCTGCTTGCGTTCCCGACTTTCAACGCCAGAACAAACAGCGCTGCCACGCCAGCCGTGACAAAAATGCCTACCCAAAGGTCAACTGTAGTCCGTTGCATAATCAGACTCCCGTAAACATAAATGCCGTAAGCACAAAATCAAGCGCGAGAACGGCTAGGGCGGATGTGACGACGGTCCGCGTAACAGCATGGGATACGCCTTCCGCGGTCGGCGGTGCGTCGTATCCCTCAAAAAGAGCAATCGCCGTAACAGCGGCTCCGAATACAGTACTTTTGATGACCCCGTTTATTATGTCATTGCGCAAGTCAACACTCGATTGCATCTGTGACCAAAACGCACCCGAATCTACGCCGATTATTACGACCGTAATGAGGTAACCGCCGAATATTCCCATTACGCTGAATATCGCAGCGAGTAACGGCATCGACAGGAAGCCGCCCCAGAACATGGGGCTGATCACCCTGGCAAACGGATCGACCGCCATCATTTCCATCGCGGACAACTGTTCCGTTGATTTCATAATGCCAAGCTCGGCTGTCATTGCCGAACCGGCACGACTGGCAAACAACAGGGCAGCGACCACCGGACCCAATTCCCGAACTAATGCAAGCGCAACCAATGTCCCGACCGCTTCGGCGGAGCCGTAGCGCTTGAGGGTTTCATAACCCTGCAGCCCTAGCACAAGGCCGACGAACAAGCCCGAAACGATAATGATGATTAGGGAAAGTACGCCTGCAAAATGCAGTTCATCGATGGTCAGATGGAACCGCCGAAACGAAGGACTGGATCGAAGCAATACAAGTCCCATGAATCGGGCCCCGGAACCCATTCTCCACACCGCGTTTATGGAGCGCCGGCCCACCAGCTGCAGACCGTGCGAAAGTGCCCTCAGCATCTCAGCTTGTTACTCCCAGGTCCTTGCCGTACTCCGGCGCGCCATAATGGAACGGCACCGGCCCATCAGCTTTTCCGTGGACGAACTGATATACGAAGGGCTCATTAGACTCGAGGACTTCTCGGGGCGTACCGTGGCTGACAATACGTCCGCCCGATAAAAAATAGACGTAATCAACAATCCTCAACGATTCCTGTACATCGTGCGTGACTACTATGGAGGTCGCGCCTAGCGCATCGTTGAGCCGGCGAATCAGATTGCCAATGATGCCAACGGAAATTGGGTCCAGGCCAGTGAACGGCTCGTCGTACATGATGAGCATCGGATCGAGCGCGATGGCCCGAGCAAGTGCCACGCGCCGCGCCATTCCTCCCGACAATTCCGAAGGTTTCAGCGATTCAGCACCCCTCAAACCGACCGCGTGCAGCTTCATCAGCACCAGGTCGCGAATCATTGATGCCGGTAGACTCGTATGTTCCCGCAGCGGAAATGCCACATTGTCGAATACACTAAGATCAGTAAACAGGGCGCCAAACTGGAATAGCATCCCCATTTTCCTGCGCAGTGCGTATAGCTGGGCGTGTGGCATTTTTTGTAGCGTTTGCGATTCAACCAGGACATCGCCGCGATCGGGTTTAAGCTGCCCGCCAATCAAGCGCAGCAGCGTTGTCTTGCCGCTACCGCTGCCGCCCATGATTGCCACGACCTTTCCGCGCGGAACAGCCATGTCCACTCCCTGCAGAATGGGTCGTCGATCATATGAAAAATCGACGTGCGCGAATTCGACGAGGTTATCGGGCGACATGGCGAAAATTGGCGCCTAAAACAGGACGCACTGTAACGGGCGTGGCATCATCGCCGTACTCCGCCAGTTTCGGATTGGACTCAAACAATTCCTCTTAGGTTGCTTAACGGAAATCCAGTTTACGAAGTGCGTGTGCGGACGAAACCTATAATTAGTATGAACAATCAAGCCCTTCTGGCACAATAACACGAACCTCACAAAGAGTCAGCGGCCCAATTAGAACATGGATACACCGAGCGGACAGAAACCGGAACTGCTGATCGTCGACGATGATCCGCTGATCGTCGATACCTTGACTTTCGTGCTCGGCAAGGACTACAGCGTCCGAGCGGCCGGTTCGAGGGAGCAAGTGAAAAGTCTGCTTCGCCAGCTGGACGTCTCCCCGGAACTTGCTTTAGTGGATCTCGGGCTTCCTCCAAGTCCGCATCGTCCCGACGAAGGTTTTCATTTGATTGCGGATTTGCTGGCGCATTGCCCAACGATGAAAATTCTCGTTCTCTCCGGACAGAACGACGAAGCAAACGCCCGCTATGCCCGTACGTTGGGCGCAGCGGAATTTGTCGCCAAGCCATGCGAGCCAGAAGTACTAAAGTCCATGCTGGCGAAAATGAGACGCATGGCGGAGGTCGAGCGATCCTCCGTCAAGGTGGATACCGGTATCGTGGGCGCCGGTCACGCAATAACGAAATTGCATCAGCAAATCGCGCAGTACGCTACCGCCCCTTTTCCTGTGCTGGTAGAGGGGGAATCGGGCAGCGGCAAGGAGCTGGTGGCGCAATCGCTCCACCGGCAGGGGCCGCGCGATGGAAAGCCTTACCTTGCGCTAAATTGTGCTGCTATTTCGCCCTCCCTGGTCGAGCCGACGTTGTTCGGCTATGTCAAAGGCGCATTCACTGGCGCGACTTCATCGCGCTCGGGCTATTTCGAAGACGCGCATGAAGGAACGCTGTTCCTTGATGAAATTGGCGAATTGCCTCTTGAGCTGCAGTCGAAGCTTTTGCGCGTATTGGAAAACGGTGAATACCAGCGTGTTGGCGAAACGCAAAAACGGGTATCCAACGCACGCGTAATAGCCGCGACGAATCGGGACTTGCGTCAGGAAGTGCGCGCTTCACGGTTCAGAGCAGATCTCTATCACCGGCTTTCGGTATTTTCGATATCAGTTCCGCCTTTGCGCGATTTGGCAGACGACAAGGCGAAATTACTCAATCACTATTCTGCACTGTACGCGCAACAGAGTAACGTTCCCGCCTTCAGGCTGGATCGCAGTTCATTAGACTTGTGGATGCAATATGGATTTCCTGGAAATGTGCGCGAATTGCGCAATATCGTAATCAGGCTGACGACCAAATACCCCGGGCAGACCATCAATAGCGAGCAATTATTGGGCGAGTTCGACTGGGAAGAGCCAATGGCGACACCAGTCCAGACGAGCCAAACCGGGGACTTTAAATCTTCCGTGGCCGCCGCTCGGGTCC
>DATMZQ010000141.1:0-5174 GCA_035573615.1 Burkholderiales bacterium
CGGCGACATCATCGAACTGGACGTGCCGGGCAGGAAACTGACGCTTCAAGTTTCGGATGCCGAGTTGGCAAAGCGCCGGGCCGCATGGAAGCCGCATGAGCGAAAATATGCTCGCGGCTATGGCAAAATTTTTTCGCAGCATGTGTCACAGGCTGACAAAGGCTGCGATTTTGATTTTCTGGAAGGCACTGCTCCCATACCGGAGCCGGAAATTCACTGATATCCGCAGCGAAAGCAGCTGGGCTCGCTCAGCGTGTAGGCGCAGGGTGAATGTTGTCTACCCAATGCACCTGCTCTGGACGCTCAGCCGCGGGAATATCAAGATTCACGACGACCGGTTCCTGCCCGCTCCTGCACAGCACGCATGACAGTGGTTCTGTGTCAGAGGCATTGATTTCCTGATGAGGCACAAAAGGGGGCACATGGATAAAATCGCCGGGCCCCGCTTCCGCCATGAATTCAAGCCGGTCGCCCCAGCGCATGCGCGCCCTTCCACTGACGACATAAATCACGCTCTCGACCGGACCGTGATGATGCGCCCCGGTCTTTGCCTTGGGATGGATCACGACCGTTCCGGCCCATAATTTTTCCGCTCCACAGCGCGCGTGGGTAATCGCTGCTGCGCGATTCATGCCGGGAGTCTGTGCCGTATTGGAGTCCAGCTCCGTGGAATGGACGACGCGTACGCCGTGATATTTCCACTTCGAATCGGTCATGGTTGTTCCTTTGTTCAGCGTAGCTGAAGCACAGCCAACAGCAGCACGGTTGGAATAATGGTGTTGACCAATGCCAGCGCAAACAGCCCGCGCGGGCCGTGCTGATATGCAGAAGCATGAATGAAAGCCGTGATACCCGACAGGGCGACCACCAATCCACCGATCGCGTACAACACCGAAAAAATCTGAAATTCTCCCTGACGCCGCAGATACGGCGTGAAATTGAATTGCCAGACCAGGTAGACAATCAAGCCCATGTTCGCCAGCAGCGGCAGGTAATAGAGCAGAAAGCGCCTTAATTTACTGTTCAAATTCTTTCCTTCTAAAATATGCGGCGATGGTTACTGTCGCAACGCCATTTTTAACAACTGCGCGACGTGAACCGCCGCGCGGCCGGATCCGTCACGAATCTGATGACGGCAACTCGTGCCGTCCGCAACCAGGATGGTATCGGCATTTGCCTGGCGCACCGCCGGCAGCAGCGACAACTCCGCCATCTTGAGGCTAACGTCAAAATGTTCCGCCTCATAACCGAAACTGCCTGCCATGCCGCAACAACCGGATTCGATGGTCTGCACACGCAAATCCGGAATCAGGGCCAGTACTTTGCTGACAGCCGGCATCGCATCGAATGCCTTCTGGTGGCAATGTCCGTGCAACAAGGCTGACTTGGAAAGCGGCGCCAGCTCAAGGCCCAACGAGCCTGCGTCCGCCTGTGCCGCGAGGAATTCCTCGAACAGCATTGCGCGTGCGGAAAGCCGGACCGCTTCTTCGCCAAGGCCCATCGCCAGATATTCGTCCCGCAAAGTCAATAAACACGACGGCTCCAGTCCAACGACGGCGACGCCCTGCTCGACGTAAGGGCGCAGCGACTGCAGCATGCGCCGTGCTTCCGCCTTCGCTTCTGCAACCAGCCCCGCGGCCAGAAATGTCCTGCCGCAGCACAGCGGCCGGCCCTGGTCCACTGGCGCCGCGATGTCGACCTGGTAGCCCGCTGCTTGTAGCACGTCCGTTGCCGCGCAGGCATTTTCCGGTTCGAAATAGCGGTTGAACGTATCGATGAACAGGACTACTTTTTTTTCTCGCTGTCCGCGCCTGGAATTGGGAAGCCGTCCACTGCTCCAGCGCGGCAAGCTGCGCCGCGCACTCAGTCCAAAAATTTTCTCGGTCAGCCATGGTGCGCCCGGAACTCGATCACGCAAATTCAGCAGCGGCGCGAATTTCGATGCGATGGCGGCATAGTGCGGCAGATGTGCGATCAGTTTCTGCCGCAGGGAAAGCCCATGGCGCTTGCCATAGTGATGCTGGAATTCGATTTTCATGCGCGCCATGTCGACGCCAGTCGGACACTCGCGGCGGCAGCCTTTGCAGCTGACGCACAATTCCAGCGTCTGCCGCATGGCATCCGATACCAGCGCCTGCGCACCGAGCTGACCGGAAATCGCCAGCCTGAGCGTGTTGGCACGGCCGCGCGTGAGATGCTGCTCGTCCCCGGTCGCACGAAAAGACGGGCACATGGTGCCGGCATCAAACTTCCGGCAATGGCCATTGTTATTGCACATCTCCACCGCGGGCGCAAAGCCACCCCAGGCCGACCAATCGAGTACCGTTTCGATGGGCTGCGCCTGGTAGCCCGGCTTATAACGAAACAGGCTGCGGTCGTCCATACGCTCGGGATGCACGATCTTGCCCGGGTTCATCAACCCTTTCGGGTCCATCAGCGCTTTGACTTCCGCAAGGGCCCCAGTCAGACGGGATCCCAGTATCGGCTCGATCCACTCGGAGCGCACCAGTCCGTCGCCGTGTTCGCCCGAAAAGGCGCCCTTGAATTCCTTGACCAGCGCACAGGCCTCTTCGGCAATGGCGCGCATTTTTTCTGCGCCGTCCCTGCGCATGTCGAGCACGGGACGCACATGCAGCGTGCCGACCGAGGCGTGCGCATACCACGTGCCCCGGGTACCGTGCTTCTCGAACACTTGCGTGAGCCGGTCGGTATATTCAGCGAGATGTTCGAGCGGTACTGCACAATCTTCAATGAAAGACACCGGTTTGCCATCACCCTTCATCGACATCATGATGTTGAGCCCCGCCTTGCGCACTTCCCAGATCTGCTTTTGCAGCGCGGACTCGACGATCTGTACCACACTACCGGGCAGACCAAGGTCAGCCATGAGCTCGTTCAGGCGCGCAAGGCGTGCAAGCAGGGCAGTCTTGTCTTCGCCCGCAAATTCCACCAGCAGGATCGCTTCTGGTTCGCCCTGCAAAAAACGGTCGACCACCGGGCGAAACGCCGGGTTGCCGCGCGCAAGGTCAATCATGGTGCGGTCAACCAGCTCAACCGCGTCCGCATCCAGCGTGGCAATGTGCCGTGTCAGATCCATCGCCTGGTAGAAGGTTGGGAAATGCACTACACCCAATACCTTGTGCGTCGGGATAACAGAGAGCTGGAGCTGGATGCGACGGAAAAAGGCCAGCGTACCTTCTGATCCGACCAGCAGATGCGCAAGATTGTGGGCCAGCGTTTGCCCCTGGCGCTCAGGCTGGATCATGTCCAGGTTATATCCCTGCACCCGACGTAACACCGACGGCCAGCGCGCCTGGATTTCTGCGGTCTCACGGCGCACGATCGTGTGAAGCTTCTCTACTAATGCACGATAGCCTGCGGGGCCCTGACCCAATGCCGTGCTGGGGCCGAAACGAAACTCCTCGCCACTACTGAGCCAGGCGTCCACACCGAGCACGTTATGCACCATGTTGCCGTAACGTACGGAACGCGAGCCGCAGGAGTTGTTGCCCGTCATGCCGCCGATGGTGGCCTGGGCCGAAGTCGATACATCGACCGGAAACCACAGGTTATGCGCACGCAGGCGCGCATTCAGGTGATCGAGTACCAGGCCGGGCTGCACCGTGGCTACGTGCTGTTCCGGATCAATGCTAATGACATCGTGCAAGTATTTAGTGCAATCGATGACCAGCGCTGCCCCGACCGTCTGGCCGCACTGTGAAGTGCCGGCCCCGCGAGGCAGAATCGGCACGCCCTCGTCCACGGCAATCTGCAACGCCGTACGCGCCTCATCTTCGGTACGCGGTATGACTACACCAACCGGTTCCACTTGATAGATTGACGCGTCCGTGGAATAACGGCCGCGTGAAAATGCATCGAACAGCACGTCGCCGGCCATGTTCGCTCGCAGTCGCCGTTCCAAGGGGCTACGAGCGCCCGGGGGCGCATGAAATCGTAAGGGTATTGCCGGAGCGTTCACGCTAAAACAGTTTAAGGTCTCGGAACAGAAGCCCTGAATGATACCCGAGGGCCCCTGCGGACGCGCTTGTTAGGGCGTACGATCTTAAGTAGGCTCAATTCTTTAATCGGATCCCGACCATGACGACTCGCAGCGGACGACACTTCTTGCAGATACCGGGCCCGACCAACGTACCAGACCGCGTGCTGCGAGCCATGGACCGGCCAACCATCGATCATCGCGGTCCGCAATTTGCGCAGCTCGGGCGCGAGGTGCTGGAAGGCTTGAAGCTCGTGTTCCGCACCAGCAGCCCGGTCATCATCTATCCATCATCCGGCACCGGGGCATGGGAGGCTGCGCTCGTCAACACACTGTCTGCTGGCGATCGCGTGCTCATGTCCGAGACCGGCCAATTCGCAACGCTGTGGCAAAAACTTGCGACGCGCCTGGGCCTCACTATCGATTTTATTCCAGGCGATTGGCGCCATGGCGCGAATGCTGAAACGATCGAACACAAGCTTGCCGAAGACCGTCAGCACGCCATCAAAGCAGTCTGCGTGGTACATAACGAAACCTCTACCGGCGTGGTCACTCGCATTCCGCCGGTGCGCAAGGCGATCGATAGCACCGGTCATCCTGCGCTGCTGCTGGTTGATACCATTTCGTCGCTCGGGTCGATCGATTACCGCCATGACGAATGGGGTGTGGACGTTACCGTCGCAGGCTCCCAAAAGGGCTTGATGCTGCCACCCGGGCTCAGCTTCAATGCAATCAGCGCCAAGGCGCTGGCGGCGTCCAAGCGGGCGCGGCTGCCGCGAAGCTATTTCAGTTGGGATGAAATGCTCGGTCCCAATAGATCCGGCTTCTTTCCTTACACTCCGGCCACGAACTTGCTGTACGGATTGCGTGAAGCATTGCAGATGCTGCAGGAGGAAGGGCTCGAGCATGTATTTTCCCGTCACGCCCGCCACGCCGAGGCCACGCGCCGTGCGGTACGCGCCTGGGGACTGGAAGTCCTGTGCGCCGAGCCCGAGGAATACAGCAACACGCTGACCGCCGTGCTGCTGCCAGCAGGTCAGGATGCGGACAAGGTGCGTGAACTGATCCTTGAGCGCTTCGACATGTCATTGGGTGCCGGACTTGGAAAACTGCAGGGCAAAATATTTCGCATCGGCCATTTGGGTGATTTTAACGACCTCACCCTCGCCGGTACCTT
>DATMZQ010000142.1:0-4717 GCA_035573615.1 Burkholderiales bacterium
GTGCCGGACATTGCGTTGGTCTGCATTGACTCGTCCATCGATTTAAAGACGATGTGGTCCCCATCGCGCTGGACCTCAACGGTCTCCGAAAGCGCTTGCGACAGCGTGCCCAGGGGACCCTTGATTGCGATCTGACCGGAAGCTACGGTTACATCTACTCCCTTGGGAACCGAAACCGGAAGATTGCCAATACGAGACATCTTTGTCTGCTCCTAACCAGGTTATGCAACGATGCACAACACTTCGCCGCCCACGCCAGTCTGACGGGCCTTGCGGTCCGTCATGACGCCGCGCGAGGTCGATACGATCGCCACACCAAGCCCGTTCATGACTTCCGGAATATCATTGGCTGGCTTGTAGATCCTCAGGCCAGGGCGACTCACGCGCTCGATACGCTCGATAACTGGCCGGCCGGCGTAATATTTCAGTGCGATCTCGAGAAAGCCCTTGCCGCCGTCATCGCGAGCGATGAAATCCTCGATATAGCCTTCATCCTTGAGAACCTTGGCGATTGAAATCTTCAGTTTGCTCAGGGGCACGACGACTGATGTCTTTTCCGCAGTTTGAGCGTTGCGGATTCGCGTCAGCATGTCGGCAATGGGGTCACTCATGCTCATCCAGAGTCTCCTGCTACCAGCTAGCTTTGGTCACGCCGGGGATCTCGCCACGCATGGCGATTTCACGCAGCTTATTGCGGCCGAGGCCGAACTTGCTAAACACGCCGCGCGGACGGCCGGTCAGCGCACAGCGATTGCGCAGCCGAACCGGGCTGGCATTGCGCGGCAGCTTGCCGAGTTTTTCGCGCGCCTGCATGCGATCTTCATCCGACGCCTTGCTGTTGTTGATGACTGCGAACAGTTGCGCACGTTTTGCCGCAAATTTCTTGACGGTTGCCCGCCGCTTTTGATCCCTGTTGGTCACAGCTATCTTTGCCATAACGACCTCAATTCTTGAATGGGAACCTGAAGGCGGCAAGAAGTGCACGCGCCTCGTCATCGGACTTCGCTGTTGTGGTGATGGTGACGTTCATACCCCGCAACGCGTCGATCTTGTCGTACTCGACTTCAGGAAATATGATCTGCTCTTTTACGCCGAGGTTAAAATTTCCGCGGCCGTCGAATGAACGCGCCGAAATACCCCGGAAATCCCGTATCCGCGGTATTGCAATGGAGACCAGACGATCCAGGAATTCATACATGCGCCCGCGCCGTAGCGTCACCATGCAGCCTATGGGATAGTCCTTGCGGATTTTGAAACCCGCGATCGATTTTTTGGCCTTGGTGACTACCGGCTTTTGCCCGGCAATCTTAATCATGTCGCCAACGGCGTTCTCCAGGATTTTCTTATCGTTGACGGCTTCACCTACGCCCATGTTCAGAACTATCTTGTCGATGCGCGGGACCTGCATGGAAGTCTTGTAGCCGAACTGTTTCATCAACGCCGGCACTACCTCATTTCGATAGTGAGTCTGCAGTCGGGCCGCATGCCCGCGTTCGGCTTGTCCGGGAGCTGCTTTCACCTTTGCCTTCGCCATATCTTCCCCTTACGCGTCCAGCATCTCGCCGTTCGACTTGTAGATCCGCACACGGCGGCCGTCGTCCAGCCTCTTTATTCCGATCCGGTCCGCCTTCTGGGTGGTGGGATTGAACAACGCCACGTTGGAGACATGGATTGGCATCTCTTTGGTTACTATGCCGCCCGTAGTTCCCTTCATCGGATTCGGCTTCTGGTGCTTCTTGACGCTGTTGGCGCCTTCCACCAACAGGAAGCTCTCATCCAGCACGCGCAGCACGGAACCGCGTTTACCCTTGTCTTTGCCGGCGATGACAATGACGTTGTCGCCTTTGCGAATCTTGCGCATGATTTGTCCCTACAACACTTCCGGAGCAAGCGATACGATTTTCATGAAGCGCTCGGTGCGCAATTCACGCGTAACGGGCCCGAAAATACGTGTACCGATGGGTTCCAGCTTTGCATTCAGCAAGACGGCCGCGTTGGAATCGAACTTCACCAGAGAGCCATCCTGACGGCGCACGCCACTGGCCGTCCGTACGACCACGGCGTTGTAAATCTCGCCTTTTTTCACGCGCCCGCGTGGGGCGCAGTCCTTGATGCTGACCTTGATGACGTCGCCAATCCCGGCATAGCGACGCTTGGAGCCGCCAAGCACCTTGATGCACATTACGGAGCGCGCACCGGTGTTATCGGCCACGTCGAGCCTGCTTTGCATTTGAATCATCTGCTATCTCTCTCCAACTTCGCCCGCCTCTTGAAACTAGCTGGGTCGGCAGACCAGTTTTGGAACCCGTCCGGGTCAGATCGGAGCGCCCAGGGGGCGTTCCGGGGAAAAAGGCGGCATTCTATGGATAAACGGCCACCACGGCAAGGGGTATCAGTTTTCGCCCTTGGCTTTCTCAACCAGCTGCACGACCTTCCATGCTTTTGTTTTGGACATTGGCCGCGTCTCTTCAATCAGAACCAGGTCGCCAGGATGAAATTCGTTCTTTTCATCGTGCGCGTGATACTTTTTTGAGCGACTGACAAACTTGCCATACAGCGGGTGCTTGACCTTCCGCTCAACCAACACCGTGACCGTCTTGTTCATCTTGTCGCTGGTTACCCGGCCGGTCAATTTCCGGGGACTGGAAGTCGAGGTCTGCTCGCTCATGCTTTTTTCGCCTTTTCACCAATCAACGTTCGCACGCGAGCAATATCTCGGCGCACTTTCTTTATTTCGCTAGTGTTGTTCAGTTGCTGCGTAGCGAGCTGCATGCGCATGGAAAACTGGGCTTTCAGCAGCTCATTGAGTTCCTTGCCCAGGTCAGCTTCGGACTTGGTGCGTAGTTCGCTTGGCTTCATCCTTATCCCACCTGTCTGATGACGAACGTAGTCTGGATCGGCAGTTTCGCGGCCGCCAGGCGAAATGCCTCGCGGGCCAGCGTTTCATCCACCCCGTCCATTTCATAGAGCACCTTGCCGGGCTGGATTTCGGCAACGTAGTACTCGGGATTGCCTTTGCCGTTGCCCATGCGCACTTCCGCAGGTTTCTGCGAAATAGGCTTGTCCGGAAAAATGCGAATCCAGATCCGCCCACCGCGCTTGATATGGCGCGTCATTGCACGCCGGGCGGCTTCGATCTGGCGCGCCGTCAATCGGCCGCGACCAACTGCCTTCAACCCGAACTCGCCGAAGCTGACCTTGGCACCGCGCGTTGCCACGCCAGTGTTGCGGCCCTTCTGCTCCTTGCGATATTTCCTTCTAGCCGGTTGCAGCATTCTTTGCTCCTCGTCTTGCCTTGCGCTCCGGTTCCGGGGCAGGGGCAGCCACCGGCTGTTCCCCACGACCCAGCACTTCGCCCTTGAACACCCAGACCTTGATGCCGATCACGCCGTAGGTCGTCTTGGCCTCGGAAAATCCATAGTCAATGTCGGCGCGCAGGGTGTGAAGCGGAACGCGGCCTTCCCGATACCACTCGGTCCGGGCGATCTCGATGCCGTTCAGTCGCCCGGCGCTCATGATCTTGATTCCCTGCGCGCCAAGGCGCATCGCATTCTGGATCGCCCGCTTCATGGCACGCCGAAACATGATCCGTTTTTCGAGCTGCTGCGCGATCGAATCGGCGATCAACTGCGCATCCACCTCGGGTTTGCGGACTTCCTCGATGTTGACGTGCACCGGCACACCCATGAGTTTTTGCAGCTGACCGCGCAGATTCTCAATGTCCTCGCCTTTCTTGCCGATGACGACGCCGGGACGCGCACTGTAAACGGTAATCTTGGCGTTTTTCGCCGGACGCTCGATGATCACTTTGCTGACCGAAGCGTGCGCGAGCTTCTTCTTCAGGAAGTCACGCACCTTGATGTCTTCCTGCAGCATTGCCGGAAACGTTTTGCTATTCGAGTACCAGCGCGATGTCCAATTACGCTGCACGGAAAGCCGGAATCCCGTCGGGTGAATTTTCTGTCCCATGCTTACTCCTTGTCCCCGACGGTTAGATAAATATGGCAGGTAGGCTTGGTGATCTTGAAACCACGCCCTTTCGCGCGAGGCATGAAGCGCTTGAGACTCGTGCCCTGTTCCACGTGGATAATCCTCACTTGCAATTCATCGATATCGGCGCCGTCGTTATGCTCGGCATTGGCGATAGCCGATTCCAGCACCTTGCGAATGATTCTGGCCCCTTTCTTGGGGCTGAATGCCAGCAGGTTGAGCGCCTTGTCGACCGGCATTCCACGTATCTGGTCCGCGACCAAGCGGCCCTTCTGGGCCGACAGCCGGACACCGCGCAATACAGCAGAAGTTCTCATAGTCATGTCTCCTGGTTCCCCTTACTTCTTCGGCGGCGAAGTCGGGGCCACAACGACCTTTTTGTCGCCGGTATGTCCCTTGAAAGTACGGGTTAGCGCAAATTCGCCAAGCTTGTGTCCCACCATGTTTTCGCTGATATAGATTGGCACATGCTGCCGACCGTTGTGAATCGCGATCGTGAGACCGACGAAGTCGGGAAGGATGGTGGAGCGGCGGGACCAGGTCTTGATCGGGCGCTTGTCCTTGGATGCACGAGCCGTCTCTACCTTCTGCACCAGATGGTGATCGACGAACGGGCCTTTCTTTATGGAACGTGCCATATGTCCTTACCTTTATTTGCCGTGGCGGTTACGCACGATCATGCTGCGTGTACGCTTGTTGCGGCGGGTCTTGTAACCCTTTGTTGGCG
>DATMZQ010000143.1:0-4759 GCA_035573615.1 Burkholderiales bacterium
CGGCGCGGGTGGCGCAAGGCGGTTTGCAATGCGATTACGCCGCCTTGTGAGAAACCAGCGATGACGACCCGGTTCGCCGGCACGCCGCGTGCCGCTTCCCTGGCGATCAGTTCCTCGACCATGGTTTGCGACTGGCGCAAGCCAAGCTCATCTTCCTTCCTGGCGATATCCTGCGACACGATGTCGTACCAGGCGCGCATCACAAACCCACCATTGATGGTCACGGCCCGCATGGGCGCGTGGGGAAAGACAAAGCGAATCCCAATGGCCGGCAGCGCAAGTTCCTGGACGATCGGCACGAAGTCGTTGCCGTCGGCGCCGAGACCATGCAGCCAGATAACACTGTGGCTCGGGTTTGGGCGTGTTTCGATTTCTATCGTTTGCAGCGAGTCAGCCATGGTTCGAGTTTGTATCAAGCCTTGGGCCGGATGGCCGACTTGGGACGGAAAGCCTTGCACACCGTGTCGTCTGTTTCAATGTACGGTCCCCCGATCAAATCGATGCAATAAGGTACCGCAGCAAAGATGCCGTGTACGATTTGCTTGCCGTCGGCGCTCTTCAGACCTTCCAGTGTTTCGCGGATGGACTTGGGCTGCCCGGGTAAATTAATGATCAACGTCTTGCCGCGAATAACGCCAACCTGGCGCGACAGAATTGCGGTCGGGACGAAATGCAGGCTGATCTGCCGCATCTGCTCGCCAAAGCCGGGCATCTCGCGATCGGCGACCGCCATCGTTGCCTCCGGCGTGACATCGCGTGGCGCCGGACCCGTGCCTCCAGTCGTCAGCACCAGGTGACAGCCTTCCTTGTCGCACAATTCTTTCAGCGTATGCGCGATTACCGGGTGTTCATCCGGTATAAGGCGTTCAATTACGCGGCGTGAATTGCGAATGGCTTTGCCGAGCCACTCATCGAGCGCAGGCAGGCCTTCGTCCTTATAGACGCCTTTGGACGCCCGATCGCTGATGGACACCAGACCGATGACAACCTGATCGTTTTCCATAATCAAGAAGTTGAAATGCCTGGAGCCCGGGTGCCCCGCGCGCTAGGAATGATCAAGTTGGTTTGGTCGCCAAAATTTCCCGCAAGACCTGGAACAGTTCGCGAAAGCTTTTCGGCGGCTTCTGCGCCTCGCTTTCACGCCGGGTATTGCGAATCAGCATGCGGATTCGCTGCACGTCGGCCTGCGGATATTCGGCGATCAGCTCCTCGAGCGCCCGGTCGTCTTTCAACAGCTTGACGCGCCAGCGCTCGATCAGATGCAGACGGGCCGTTTCCTGGACCGAGGCGCCTTTCCATGCGTTAAGCTGATCGCGGATGCTGTTCGCGTCCCCTTCTTCCCGCATCAGGCGCCCGATATATTGCATCTGGCGCCGTAGCGCACCGAACTTGGAAATCGTGCGCGCCTGCAGGATCGCCTCGCGCAGTCGCTCGGGCAAGTGCAGTTCGGCCAGCTTGTCCTCGCCGACAGCGACCAGTGCCTGTCCCAGCTCCTGCAAGGCCTGATCATTGAGCTTGCGCTGCGTCCGGCTTGGCCGGATTTCATCATCGGAAAATTGTTCCACGTGTCGTTCAGGCATTGCCGCCATTGTTCCCACCATCGCGGGCAGCGCCGCAGAATGCTGTTTGCAAGCTGGTATCATAGCGAACATTCCATCCCGCGGCGTGCCACCCGATATGTCAGGCAGCACGCCGCTTCAATTTTGAAGCTTCGGAAAGAGACCTTGGCAAGCAGCGAGTTCACCCATTCAGCCGATACCTTGAAACAGATTGCCCGCGACGTGCTTGACTATGCCCGTGAGCGTGGCGCAACGGCCGCTGAAACGGAAGCAAGTGAGGGATTCGGCCAGAGCGTTACGGTGCGCCTCGGAGAAGTTGAAACGATCGAATACAACCGCGACAAAGGAGTCGGAGTCAGCGTCTATATCGGCAATCAGCGCGGGCACGCCAGTACGTCGGACTTTTCTGCGCAGGCATTGCGTGACACTGTGGATGCCGCGATCTCAATCGCGCGCCTGACCGCATCGGACCAATTTGCCGGGCTGGCCGATGCCGACCTGCTGGCGACCCGCTTTCCGCAGCTGGATCTCTATCATCCCTGGAACATCGACGTTGAGCAGGCCATCGAGCTGGCGCGCTCTTGCGAAGACGCCGCTTTCGCGGCCGATCGCAATGTGTCTAATTCAGAAGGCGCATCGGTGTCGGTGCAGCAATCGCACTTTGCTTACGGAAACTCCAATGGCTTCCTGGCCGGCTATCCGAGCTCACGCCATAGCATTGTGTGCGCCGTCATCGCCGGGAAGGAAAGTGCCATGCAGCGCGACGATTGGTATACGACCGCCCGCAGCGCAATCGATCTCGAACCGGCGACAGAAGTAGGCGCGCGGGCCGGCAAGCGCGCTGCGCGTCGGGTTGGCGCGCGCAAAGTATCCACTGCGCGCGTGCCGGTACTATTCGAGGCGCCAGTTGCATCCGGCCTGCTCGGCCATTTCGTGGCTGCGGTCAGCGGCGGCAGCCTGTACCGGAAGTCGTCTTTCCTGCTCGACAGTCTCGGCAAACCCGTATTCGCTCCGAGCGTGCAGATCCACGACCGGCCGCACGTACTCAAAGGTCTGGCCAGCAGCCCGTTCGATGATGAAGGCGTTGCAACGCATACGCGCGACATCGTGCAGGGCGGGGTGCTGAAAGGCTATTTTCTGGGTAGTTATTCCGCGCGCAAGCTCGGCATGCGCTCCACCGGAAATGCCGGTGGCAATCACAATCTCAGCATGGATTCTACCGATGGCGACCTGGCGTCTTTACTGAAGAGCATGGGCAGCGGACTGCTGGTCACCGATTTGCTCGGTCAGGGCGTCAACATGGTTACTGGCGACTACTCGCGCGGCGCCGCTGGTTTCTGGATCGAGAACGGCGAGATATCGCATCCGGTCCAGGAAATCACCGTGGCGGGTAACCTCAAGGACATGTATCGCAACATTGCCGCCATCGGTTCCGACGTGGTGGTGCGTGGCTCACGCCAGTGCGGCTCGGTGCTGATCGAAGGGATGACGGTGGCGGGGGAGTGAGGCCGTAAAAGCCGTAAAGGCCGTGAAGGCCGTAAAGGTCGTGAATATCGTGAATGTCGCAAAAGCAGCAGGCCCTACGCCGCTAAGACATTAGCAAGTTCATGAGGGTTTTTTTGCACTTACGGATTCACGACATTCACGATATTCACGGACTCTCTCGGCTTCACAATTCACCGTGATCGCATTGCGCCCCTTGCATGTACTCTGGCTGCTGCTCGTTCTTGCCGCCTGCAGTGCCCAACCTGTCCAGCTTCCTCACCTTGGCCCCGACGATGTGGTGCTCGCTTTTGGAGACAGCATTACCTATGGCACGGGGGCCGGGCCCGAACAATCTTATCCGAACGTTCTTGCGCAACTGATCCATCGTCGCGTCATCAATGCCGGCGTGCCGGGGGAAACGACTGCGGATGGCATGGCGCGTTTGCCTTCCGTCCTTGAAGAAGTCAGGCCCAAACTCATGCTGTTATGCATCGGTGGCAACGACATGCTGCGCAAGCTGGATCGCCTAACGGTCGAGTCAAACTTGCGCGCAATGGTGCAACTTGCCCGGGAACGTGGCGTCGACGTGGTGTTGATTGGCGTGCCGGAGCCGGTGATGTTCGGCGATACTGCGCCAGTCTATGGCAACGTCGCGAAGGACTATCATCTGGCTTTCGAAGACCGGATCCTCCGGGAAGTGCTGTTCGACAAGCGACTCAAATCGGATGAGATCCACCCGAACGCCAGCGGCTACCGGCGTCTGGCGCAGGCGATTGCCGATCTATTGCACGGAACCGGAGCCATCTAGCGGCAATGCGCGGGGGCATGGCATGACGACACACGGAAAATCCTGGTTCGGACTTGGCGGTGTGCCGGCCCACGACAACGCACTCGCGCACCTGTGGGAAAAGCGCCTGCATTGGCCCATGATCGGCGTCGCGCTGTTATCTATACCGGCGCTGTTGCTCGAAGACCTTACCCAGATGCCCAGGCTACACCTGGTGGGCAAACTTCTGGAAGTTGTCATCTTTCTTGCGTTCGCCGGCGAATTCCTGTGGATGATGCGGCTGACATCCCACCGCTCCGAATATGCCATTGGGAATTGGCTGGACTTGCTGATCATCCTGTCCTCAGCGCTCGACCTGGCCGGCTGGGAATTCGAGTGGGTGGCAATTGCGCGCCTGCTGCGGCTGGCACTGGTCGGACTGCTGCTGACGCGTATCGTCGGATCGCTGCGGAACATGTTCTCGCCGAGCGGCATTCCGTTTCTCATCGGTTTCGGCCTGATCACGCTCGGCCTCGCCGGAGCCGGTTTTTACTGGATCGAACCGACGGTGCACAGCTACGCCGACGGCGTGTGGCTGGCGTTCGTGACCGGGTCGACGGTCGGCTATGGAGACGTCGTGCCCACCACGACTGCCTCCAGGCTATTTGCCGGCCTCATGGTGTTGCTGGGCTTTACGTTGTTCTCTCTCGTGACGGCGAGCATTGCCGCATTTTTCGTGGGCGAGGACGAAAAACTGCTGCGCAAGGCGATGCACGACGACATCCGCAAGCTGCATGACGAAATCGCTCAATTGATCGGCGATGAGGAACGCTCGCTGCGCCGGGAAATGCACACCGACATCCGGCAATTGCGCAGGGAAGTGGCTGAAATCAGGCAATCACTGGGCGAGTCCGCGCGCGACAACGGCCCATCGCGATGACCCTGGATT
>DATMZQ010000144.1:0-5752 GCA_035573615.1 Burkholderiales bacterium
CGATCAATCCCATGAATCTGACCGAGGAGCTGCGCCACTATGTGGTCGACAGCGACGCGCGCGTGGCAATCATCGGGCAGGAATTGCTAGCCCAGGTACGTCCCCTGATCGGCGAGGGCCTGCAGCAGGTTATCGTGGCGGCATATTCCGATTACCGCACGCATGTCACCGATCTCAAAATCCCGGACGTGGTCGCCGCGCCGCGCCAGCCGTTGCGCGAGGCGGGCGTGACGGGTTGGCACGACGCGCTCGGCGAAAATCTGGTGCCGTCGGCGCACGCGGCAGGCTCTTATGATCTATGCGTCATGCCTTATACCTCCGGCACGACGGGAAAACCCAAGGGCTGCATCCACACGCATCGCAACGTCATGAGTACGACTGTTGCGGGCGGGGCCTGGGTGGACATGCAGTCCGAGACAGTCATCCTGGGTTCCATGCCGCTGTTCCACGTGACTGGCATGCAATGCAGCATGAACCAACCCATCTATTTCGGCGCCACGATCGTGTTGATGACCCGCTGGGATCGCGACACGGCGGGCGAACTGATCCAGCGCCACAAAATCGAAGGCTGGACCAACATCGCAACCATGGCGATCGATTTTTTTTCGAACCCGAATCTGGGTAGATATGACATTTCCAGCATGAAACACATTGGCGGCGGAGGCGCCGCCATGCCGGAGGCCGTGGCGCAGCGGCTGCTCGAACTGACGGGGCTCAACTACATCGAGGGTTACGGCCTGTCGGAAACGATTGCTCCGACGCATATCAATCCGCCACAACGCGCGAAGAAGCAATGCCTGGGTATCCCGATCTGCGCCACGGAGTCGCTGGTCATCAATCCCGATACGTTGGCCGTGCTTGGCCCACGCGAGACCGGCGAAATCGTTTCGCGCGGGCCGCAGATTTTCCGCGGCTACTGGAAACAGCCTGAAGCGACCGCGGCAGCATTCGTCGACATCGGCGGCAAGTCATTTTTCCGTACTGGAGATCTTGGCTATCGGGACGAGGAAGGATATTTCTTCATCGTTGACCGTCTGAAGCGCATGATTAATGCGTCCGGCTACAAAATCTGGCCAGCCGAAGTCGAAGCCCTGCTCTATCATCACGCCGACGTACGTGAAGCATGCGTAATCGGCACACAGGATGCGCGGCGGGGTGAAACCGTGAAGGCAGTGGTTGTGCTGAAAGACACGAGCCGCGGCAAAGTGACATCCGATGACATTATCTCCTGGGCGCGCGAAAACATGGCCGCCTACAAGGTACCGCGCGTGGTCGAATTCATCGACTCCCTGCCGAAGTCAGCCACCGGCAAGGTACAGTGGCGCTTGCTGCAGGAAAAAGAAAACAAAAACCTTTCACGCTGAAACCATCAATGGAACAGAAGCATTTCGCATACTGGCCTAAGCACCTGCCACGGCATCTTACGGTGCCGGCCACCTCACTGCATTTCAACCTCGAAGTTTCGAGCCAACGCTATCCCGACAAGCCGGCGATTATTTTCTACGACAGCAAACTGTCGTATCGCGAACTGCACCGTCAGGTTGAGCTCATGGCCGGTTTCCTTCAGAACCGTTGCGGTGTGCGCAAGGGCGATCGCGTCGTGCTGCAGATGCAAAATTCACCGCAGTTCATCATTGCCTACTACGCCATCCTGCGCGCGGATGCTGCGGTATTGCCGGTGAGTCCCATGCACGTCACGGACGAGTTGCTGCACTACTTTGAAGATTCCGACGCCGCTACGGTGCTGGTAGCCCAGGATCTGTATGCGCAGATCCGGCCCCTGCTCGGCAAGCAGGCCAAGCACGCCATCGTCGCGACCTATTCCGATTTTCTAACCGAACAGACGACCCTTGACGTTCCCGAGCTCTTGCGCGCGCCACGCCATGTGATGGCAGACCCCGGGGCGGTATCCTGGTCGGATGCTATCGCGGCCAACTACGAACCTCTTGAGCCAGCCGCGCAGCCGGACGATCTTGCGGCGATCCTCTACACCTCCGGGACGACCGGCAAGTCCAAGGGTTGCATGCATACCCATCGCACCATCATGCATACACTCGTCGGAGCCGTCCTCTGGGAGGGTATCAATGCCGATTCGGTCGCGTTGTCCACTGCACCTTTGTTTCATGTGACCGGCATGCAGCACAGCATGAACGCGCCAATTTATGCTGGCGCCACCATAGCCGTGCTGCCGCGCTGGAATGCGGATGCGGCGGGATACATGATTGAGCGTTACGGCTGCACGCATTGGGCCAACGTGCCGACCATGGTGGTCGATCTGCTGGCTCATCCGAGCACTGCCGGACGCAATCTGTCGTCGTTGTCGAACATTTTTGGCGGTGGCGCATCCATGCCGGAAGCCGTCGCGCAGAAGCTATTTGAACTATGCGGCATTGAATACATGGAAGCCTACGGAATGACAGAAACCATTTCGCAGACCCACATGAATCCGGCTCACAAGGCACGCAAACAATGCCTGGGATTCCCGACGTTCGACACCGAATCGCGCATCATTAACCCGGAGACGCTTGCCGTGCTTGGGCCCAATGAACAAGGCGAAATCGTCGTGCATGGTCCGCAAGTCATGCAGGGATACTGGAAGCGGCCCGAAGCGAACGAGGCGGTCTTCATCGAACTCGAAGGCAAGAAGTTCATGCGCACCGGAGACCTCGGCCGTTGCGACGAAGACGGGTATTACTACATTGCCGATCGCCTCAAGCGCATGATCAACGCATCTGGATTCAAGGTCTGGCCTGCAGAAGTCGAAGCCACGCTCTACAAGCATCCAGATATCCGGGAAGTCGCAGTCATTTCCGCTCCGGATGCCCGTCGCGGCGAAACAGTGAAAGCAGTGGTGGTCGTCAAGGAAGAACGCCTTGGCCAGGTCACTGCAGCCGACATTATTGAATGGTCACGCTTGCACATGGCGGCCTACAAGGTGCCGCGGATTGTCGAGTTCACCGACGCCCTTCCCCGCTCCGGCACGGGCAAGATCCAGTGGAGAAGCCTGCAGGAAAAGGAGTGGGAAGACCCGCAGGGCGCGGTGGCACGAAATGTGTAGCCGCTGACGCCAGTGGTTATCTACGCGGGCGACCGGATCGGTTCTTGTCGATGATCGCTGCGAGGATGAGGCCGTAAGTGACGAGCCGTATCAAGTAATAGATGGGCGATTGCTCATTGTCGCCTATGGAAGCGTACAAGACGATGCGGTTTATACCCTCTATAAAAAAAGACAGCGCGAAGAAAAGAAAAAAGCGGTCGCGCGTGCTCTTCCAGAAACGCAGGAAAAACAGGCTTGCCGTTATGAACGCGGCGCCGATTGCGCCTGCCAGGATCGTATTCATGGCGGCCTCATCTATCTTCCCAGATCAAACCGAACAGCAGCAGTGAAATCGCAACCAATGCGACGGCCATTCGCAACAGCGACAGGTCGATTTCCGGAAAAACGACCACATCAAGGACCAGGATGAAATTGCTCAGCGTCAGTCCGACAAAGCACAGCCCGCTCCACAGAAGCAATCTATGGTGCGCGACGATATAGCCGCGCAGAAGCATCCATGCACACGCAAGACTGGTCAACATGCAAAGCGTGTAAATCAACGGGGCCATAATCAAGGCTCCTTCCTCCACTTGAACGCATCGGCGAAGATCTGTGCCTTCTTTCCCGTACCGGAATGGATGATACGGGTGACTTCAAGCAGGTGACTGGAATAACTTTGCGCAAGCCGGTCTATCAACTGTTGCAATTCAGCCGACTGGGGATTGTAACGATAAGTGCCGTCAATGTTGATTGCCAAACCAGCAGCGCACAATTCGGCGAGCAGCTCTTTCACACCCGTAACCGACGTATAAAGCCGGTGCGCAATTAATTCCGCCTTCCAGGGATTGGCCGGCTCGCTTCTGAGCAACAGTAGCGCCTCCAGATATGGAACAGACGGAATGCTGGTATGAATGAAACGTACCAGATCTTCGTCAATTGGCATTTTTCGCGTTTTAATCGTCAGCGATAATGGTGACCGAAAACGATACCTAATTCGGTATACGGCTGCAATTTCGAAAAATCGTCGTCCGCAGTACTTTCTGCCTTCAATCCCGCAATACCAGGCCGAATACATAGTCTCCTCGTACAACCGAAAGCACAACTCGGCCCGGCCGTTTAAGAATCGTCGCGAGTTCAGCTGCAGTGCGGACCTTGCCGCGGTTCACTGCAACGATCACATCGCCCGCACGCAGTCCGCGTTGATAGGCGGAACTGCCCTGCGCCACGTCCAACACCGCGACCGCCTCGGGCTCGCCGCCGGTTTCAAGCGTGCCGACTGTGGCGCCATTCATCTCGGGCACCATTTCAAGTCCACGGGTAGTAGCAGGTTTTGAACTCTCAACTTTTGCCCGGAACATCAATTCTTTGCCTTCGCGAAGCACCTTGAATTCCTGAAGATCGCCGACGGCGGCCAGCCCGATCTGGTTGCGCAAATCAGCTGAGCTGCGTACCGGGCGCCCGTTGACGGACAGCACCACATCGCCGCGCTTGAGTCCGGATTTGGCTGCAGGAGAGTCCGGTGCGACTTCCACTACGACTGCACCATGGCCCGGCCTGGAGCCTGGTGCATTGGGGACTTCCGGGGACACGTCTTGTGTCGTCAGGCCAATGCGCCCGCGGCGGACTTCGCCGTACTTGGCCAGTTGCGCCATCACGGCGCGCGCCATGTTGCTGGGCACGGCAAAGCCGATGCCTACGTTCGCTCCCGCCGGGCCGATGATCGCGGTATTCAATCCGACGAGTTCACCTTTGAGATTCACCAGCGCTCCACCGGAATTGCCGGGATTGATGGAAGCATCGGTCTGGATGAAATCTTCATAGCCCTCGACATTGAGTCCAGTGCGGCCCAACGCACTGACAATGCCCGACGTTACGGTTTGTCCTAGCCCGAACGGATTGCCGATTGCCAGCACATAATCGCCGACACGCAACTGATCGGAGTCGGCAAACCGGATCGCATTCAAATTGTCGGGCTCGACCTCCAACAACGCGATGTCCGTTGCGATATCGGCGCCCAGAAGTTTCGCTTCCAACTGGCGTCCATTCTTTAGCGTGATGACGATCTGGGTTGCGTCCTTGACGACGTGCTGATTGGTGAGCACATGGCCCAGCCTGGCGTTTACGATGACACCCGATCCCGCCGAAATCTGCGGCTGCGAACGTTCCGGCGGGCCGAAGAGCCGTCCGAAAAACGGGTCCTGCAGCATGGGATTATCGTGCTCCGGCGAGCGCGACAGCACTGCGATGTTCACCACCGCCGGCGTGACGCGTTCGACCAGTGGCGCCAGCGTCGGCACTCCGGCTTGCGCCAGGGGAACGGCGCCGGCGGTCGCCGGCCCGGATCCGAAGAGACCCGGCAGCACAAAAACTAAGGCGGCAAGAATGGCGCGCATATGTTTCTTCATTTTCGTTATTGGTAACGTTAACCAGGGCACGCACAAACAGGATAAGTATGCCACCCGTGTGCTGCAACCCGCCCGGCGCCAGAGACGGCTTCTGCTATCCTTGCATCATCAAAGCCGCGGAGAAAGCATCTGAATTTACAGAATAGACAAGAAAGTGCATTACAAGCCGACATTCTCGCCGCAGTAGCGGCAAGGCAGGAAGCACTGACCGGACTGATATCGTCGCTCGTGCGTTTCCCGTCGCTCAACGGCGAAGAGACCGGGGCCCAGGATTTCATGGAAAACTTATTCCAGGAAATGGGCCTTGCAA
>DATMZQ010000145.1:0-7798 GCA_035573615.1 Burkholderiales bacterium
CAGCTTCGACAGATTTGCCGCGCTGCGCCAGGAAATTGGCGAGGGTCGTTCGCGCTTCTGGCCGGTCCGCGTTGAGACGCTGCGCGGCGAGAAACTCCGCTTCAGCCCGGTCGAAACTTTCACGATCGGTGCCTGGTTGGCTCGCAGTCGGAACCCTCGCAAGCAGCGATACGGCCCTGATGCGCACGCCTGCGATTGGATCCGACAGCAAAGGCGAAACGAGTGGCCATAGTTGATTGGCCGGAACGCCCTCCAACATCGAAAGGGCACCGCCGCGCACCATGGGATCGCTGTCCACAAGCCCTTTCTGGGCCAGATTGATATTGGCTGGCGAAAGATAAGCCGACAACGCCGTCAACGCACTGGCCCGGGCAACGGCAGGAACGTTGCGGTCCGATGCGACCTGACCAAGAAGCCTTTCAGCATCTGCCTGCCGCGTCCATGCAGAGTGGAAAGCCTCTGCATAGGTCTGGAACCCTTTCCGCTGCGGCCCGTACCACGTCTCCACGGCGCTCGCCGCCCATTGGGCCGGCTTGTCGGTGTGACAGTCGTTGCATGCGTTCGGAGTACCCAACTTCGCCGACTGATCCGGCCTGGGAATCCGGAAGCTGTGATCGTGCCGCCGGTCGACGATCATGTATTTGCGTTCAGGCATGTGGCAGGATGCACAAGGTATCGATCCGCTCACACTCTCATGGTGACGGTGTGAAACGGTTTCATACTTGCTCGCCAGATGGCATTGCCCACACACACCATCTCCAGGCGCACGCAACGCGGCGCTGTGCGGATCGTGACAGTCGCTGCAGGTCACGCCCGCAGCAAACATCCTGCTCTGCCGGAACGGCAGATAGTTGTAAATTTCCTCGATGTCGCGCATCTGCCCATCGGGGTAAGACGATGTGCGGATAATCGGCGTGGGCAAATGTGTGTTTGAAAGCGGTTGTCCCGGAATCCATTTGTCGGAAAACGGATCGCGCCTCGCGTGGCACAGGCCGCAGGTTTCCACCTCCTTGCGCGGCCCCAACGGCATTCCATTGCGCTGAGGCATTCCGGTTCTGTCGTTCTGCGTCCATGTGACTCCGGCGCGCTCATCAAATTGAACGAGCAATCCTTTCGTCGCATCCTTCGTCTTGCCGAACGGCCACCAGCTTTGCTGGGTTCGCGCCCAGGCAACGTGATTGGAGCCCTGCCCGTGACAGGCTTCGCAGCCGACACTGATCTCCGCCCAGGTTGTCGCATAGCGATCGTTTGCCGCGTCATAGTTCTTGCGGATGCCGGTCGAATGGCATTCGGCGCACATGAAATTCCAGTTCTGATTTAGTTTGGTCCAATGCAGAATGTCGTCGTGCTTGATTTGCTCATTGGGGTAGAGATGAATCCAGCGTTGCCCCCCTTTATCCTTCGGTCGGGAATCCCACGCGATGGACAAAGCCTGGACGCGTCCGTCAGGAAATTCGATCAGATATTGTTGAAGCGGGTCGACGCCGAAAGTGTATTTTACCTCAAAGATGGCGAGCTTCCCGTCGGGCCCATCGGTTTCGACAAGAAATTTTCCGTCCTTGCGGAAAAAGCGCGAGCGTACGCCGTAATTTTCAAAACTCGCATCGTTGAAATCGCCCAGCACGGATTTATCCGTTGCATGAGCCATTGCACGCTCGTGCTGTGAGGAACGCCAGGCCTTGGCTTCAGACTGATGGCAGCCGGCACAGGTTTCACTGCCGACGAATGCGGGGGTGTGATTGTCTGCGGCACGCGCCACCGGCGCGTGCAAAAATTGCCAAAGACTTCCAAGCAAAAAAACCGGTAGCGCCGCCACGCAGCCGGCGGCCAAGATTCCGTTTCTGCCGCGAAACTTCACGCCGGGCGGATCACTTGGGCAAAGATTTCACGTCCTTCGCCATTTGAAGGCAGGTGAGCAACTCCACATAGCTCTGCGGGCCGGCGGGGTCGCTGACCATTTGCGAGCACCTCGCTCTGCTTTCCGGTGCAAATTGTGTCCATTGGCTCACGAGCATTTGCCGGGCATTTTGCTCATCAGTCATGCATCCCGCGCGAGTCCCAGTACCCTGGTAAGCCTGCACGTCGGCCTTGCAGCTTTTGTTGACATCGTATGTCGGCACGTCGTCGGCACGCACGGTAAGCGGCGATGAGCAGACCGCGACCGCCACCGTTGCAGCCAATATCTCAAGCTTGGTCATGTTCTCTCTCCTGAGTACCCAGCGTTTATTCTCGCGGCGCGCTGTCGCCTTCCGGGCAGGCGAGTCCGACTATTGAAATTTGAAGATACGCTTCCAGTCATCCTTTATCGAAACAACAGTCCAATTGTTAAGCTTGGCCGCGTCAAGGGCCTTGTCGAGCTTGCCGACATGACTGTTGCGATCGTAGGCATATTCGCGCTCGGCATCGGTGTGATGGACGATCAGGGCAAGAGCCGGCGTGGCAGCAGCCTTGGTTGTCCACTCGAGCATCTGAAGATCGCCGTCCGAATTGCCGAATGCTGCGATCGGGCGTCGCCCTATGTGGCCGTTGATCCCGACAGGTTTGCCGGGCCCGTCGTCAACAAAATTCACATCGGGAAGACGAAGTAATATCGGAATGTCGCTGCGCAGCACGTACCGTGTCTTGATGCTCGACCCCACAACCTGCTCCGGCGGAACGCCATAGACCCGCTCGGTCCACGGACGCATGAATTCGATGCCGCCGCCGGACACTATATAAGTCTTGAAACCGTTCGCTCGCAGATAGGCAAGCAATTCGATCATCGGCTGATACACGCAGTCGGTATAAGGTTGCTTGAAGCGCGGATGCCGGGCAGTCGAAACCCAATCCGTGACGACGCGCTCGAAGTCTCGGGTGCTCATGTTGGCGTGCGTCGCCATGACCAACTCGACCATGCCGTGCTCGCCCGTTCCGGCCAGAGCCCGCATGTCGCCATCCAGGACTGCCTTGAAAGGCTGCTTCTTTTTCCATTCCGGATGCTGAGGTGCAAGCGCCTTCACCCGGTCGAGCGCGAACGCCAGTTGGGTGTACATCGGCTGTTCCACCCACAGTGTGCCGTCGTTATCGAAGGTCGCAATGCGCTGCGGCACGGGCACGAAATTGGCCGAACCCTCGCGTGTCACGTTGGCGACAAAGTCGAGGATCGATTGCTTCGCCTTGCCGTCATTCCATGAAGGCAGTGGATCGCCTTGAGCCAGCGCCGGAGATTTGGAGAGCGCAATGGCCGCGGCCGAAGTCAGCAGTGCTGCCAAGACCGCGCGTCGGTGCGGGCAAAAGAAGGCGTGCATTAGCGGTCTCCAGTCTGAAAAATCACCTGTGCAAGTTTAAACCCCGCCCAGACAGCTGCTCATCAGTGCCTGGTCGGATCCACGCCTGGCGATATTCAATCCGGCCATATGTGACCTCAATTGGCCTAAAGGGAACCTGACGATCTCGGCTGACCGGGATGCCGGCGCCCATGATCACGGGGCGCCCGCTCGCTAAAATTAAGCTTGATTCTTAATCCAGGTTGCCCGAACAGCGCTGACGCTGGCCCACACAGCGTTAACTTAACTAACCGCGGCTTTGTGATTTGCCACTGGCGGTTAATCTGTACGACCGTAAGGCGCATGAGCTGATCGTGCCATTACTGGGACAATCCCTATGCGCGTGAAAGTCACTTTTGTTCTTGCAGCTGCAACTGCGGCGCTTCTGAGCGTCATTTATGCGGAGAGTGAAGCCTTGGCTCGTGGCGGCGGAGGCCGAGGCGGGCACGGCAGCATGACGTCAGGTTCGCACGGACCCAGCTCGCACGGCATGCGCCACATGCCTCGCTTTGCGTCCAAGGGACAGCCGCATGGCAAGCACAACATGAATCACCACGCGATGGGCGATCACGGCAAATCTGCGAACAAGCAAGGCGTGTGGCACAAGGTCACCCAGCGAAACAATAATTTTCAAGGGCAATGGCAGGTTGGCGGCGGAGGCGGAGGCGGAAGCGTCGGCGACATGTGCATTAACGCAGGCGCCTGCCAGGGCATATGGCAAGTCGCGCCGCAACCCGACAGCCAGACATCCCAATCGCGCAGCCTCCAGAGAAGCTGGCACGTCGGCAACGAAATGTAGGCGATCGCTCACGAACGCCCCGGTTGCGGACACTCGGGCATTACCTGGAAGCCGCGCCGGATTGCAGAATCCCGGTAACCGCCCTCCACGCTTCATTTTTCAAATTCACGATCGGCGGGTTGTCCAGCTCCACTACCGTCACAGCCTTCGCATTGCAGCCCGTAACAAGACGCGAAATCGTGATTTCTCCATCGGTGTAATAGCGATCGCCCTCCCCGTTCCGGCCAACCAGTGTCGGGCCGACGCCGGTGATCTGATAGATCGCTTCGACAACCTTCGCGATTTTCAGATCGTCAGTGAACTCGTTTCGCTCGGCGTCGATGTCGGGCGCGATGTCATGGGTCACCTGTCCGGTATAGTGGCTCAAACCTACACCCCGGTCGAATGTTGCGGAGCCGAGCCAGACTGGCCGGCCCTCCTGCCCTTCCTTGAGAACTTGCCAGAAGCGCACATGATTGCGTCGGTCGGCGCTTTCGCCAACGGGCTTTTCAAATGCGAGATCTTCGCGTCGCCCGTCGTAAAACAGAGGGCTCACAGGCGCATCGCGGTAAGGCCTGCGTAAGACAACGCTGCCGACGATCTCCACGCTCGACCGGAATGTAATCGGATCCGCCGGATACCATGCGGCCGCATGCATCGAGCACAAGACATCCTCCTTTTGTCCAACCAGCCCCACGTTGATCGGGCCACCCGGAATATCCTGTGCCGTGCGCGTAACCATTGGACGGCCCGCGAGCCCCTTCTGATGCTCGTAATGCGTCCAGCTCATCGGGAGCACGACATAGGCCAGGATTCCGTAAGCGACGAGCGCTGCCGCAACGGCAAGCAGAACGGTTCTCAGTTTTGAACGGCGGGATTCCATCGAGTGGTGGCCGCGGATTCTTTGCGTCCTCAGAAACTCGGATCAAGGATACTGTTCATGCTGTTGCCGAGGTCGGCAGGAATATACGGAGTTCCGATATTGTCGGAATCGATCGTCTGCATGGAATTTGACAGCGGACCACTGCCACCGCCGCCGGGACCAATGTTCGACCAGTTCTGGTACGCCGCGTAAGCTTCCGGCGTTCCCACATAGGCACAATTGCAACGTTCAGCGTCCGCGTAGACGTAATATGTCCTGCCGTCCTTCATCCGCTTCACAAGCTTGTCCGGCGGAAGCGATCTCAGCATCCGGCTTTTCTCCGGCGTCGTCGCATATTTCACGGCAAAACCGGCCTGCGTGAACAGATTGTCCGGAATGACAAGGGTCTGCTGTTGGGCGAGTGCGAATGAAAGGCTGCACATAAGCAGCGCGGAACCGACGATGACGCGGCGTGGCGGCATGATCACTCCTCACACAATAACTTCAAAATGTGGTTCAGTTGTTAGGTGGCGGCGGCATTCCAGCTCCGTCAAGCCCCGGTGGTGGGCCCGGATTTTGCAATTGGAGGGGCAGCAGCCCCTGCGCATTTTCTGAATATGGCGGCGTAAGCGCTGACGGCGGTGCGTTGCCGGCCGGATTTTGAACGCATCGCCCCCCGATCCCGCTCAGCGTCTGAAGGCATTGCTGAAAGCTGGAGTAGTTGCATTGCGTGTTGCCATCATTGTCCATGATGGCACACCAGGGAAAACTCTGAGCACGCGCAGGCGCGGCCGTAAAAATCGTTGCAACCAAAAATAGCGACGGTGCAATGACACTCCAGGCGATGCATCTGTAAGCGACCGCAAACATTGTCTCGTGCCTCCACTTTCACCGCGGCAAGTCGATGGGCAACATAACGGTAAAACAATAGCCAGCCTATTGCCCTTACGGGCACTGTTGAGAGCAATTGGGAGGACACGCAGGCACTGTTTTACCGCCAATACTAGATCTGTGCATGCCGATACTTGCCGAATTTGCAACGCATTGAGGCCCCAATCACAGTTTCCAATTGGCATTACACACCTTGTACTCACACATCGAGTCGCATCTCTTTTTTCTTTCTATCGAGCCAGGAGGGTTGGCATGCGAGAACGCAGCGCAATGCTCGCATCGGTCACGTTCGCTTTTGTCTTGATTGCAGGGTTGGTGCTGCAATCGACACTTAGCGCGGACGCTGAAGATTGCATCGCCAAACCAAACGCACCGGCGCCGCAAGGCGAACACTGGTACTACCGGATCGATCACGCAAATAACCGTCAGTGCTGGCGCCTCGGACCGGAAGGACTCCGCGTGCAATCGGAAGGACCTCGCGCGCAAAAGAGTGCGCCACAAATCGAGAAGCAGGTCGCGCCGGCAGCCGCAGTACAGCCGCCCGTGCCGGTGCGCTCGCGTCGCCCGGAAACCACAGGATCGTCCGTTGCAGCTGCTGCAAGGGCAGAGGCCGCGCCCGAGCCGAATCCTGCGTCAGCGTCAGCGGCCTCCCCTCTGCGGTTCCTCGATACGCCGAGGATGCCAGACCTTCCGCCCTCCGTGCAGCTTGCGCCACAGCCGGAGTTCGTCGGACGGACACAAACCGCCAGCGCGATCGACACCGTGCCGGCGGAGGACAATTCCGCGTCGTCAACCGTCAATGACGCGCCAGCGGCCAGCTCCGTCGCGGAGCCGCCACGGCAAGCTGCCGCGCGACCTTCGGCGCCGCCTACACCGGCAACAGACATGGAAATCGATCACACGTTCGCTTTTCTCATGATCGTGTTCGCGGTGCTCGCCGTTGCCGGCCCGACACTTCACTACGCGGAACGGCGCCGTCAGCGCGAAGAAACTGCCAACTACGAGTCCCCGCGATGGGCGCGCGTGGTTACCCCGAATACGCCCGCTCCACGCGATCGTGTACCTCTCCAACCAAATCTCGCGGTCGACAGACGCCCAGCGCCGATTCCACCCACGCCGGCCGACCAGACCGAACGGCTGGCGCAGGCGTTGCAACAGCTTGTGGACCGGCTGCATACGCAACCACGGCCCGAGCCAAGCGTTACCGCAACGCGTCCGGCAGAGCGCACCGACGTCGAAATGATGAGAGGCCGTCGTCCGATAGCGCTACGAAATTGACTGCGGCTTTAGCCTGCTCTGCGCCGCTTCGCCGCCGGCGCCGCCCGTCTGGCTTCTTCCTTGCCGGCCTTCTTGCTGGAAATGGAGAAGAGCATTTCCTTCTGTCCTTCGATCCGCTTCTTTGAGCGTTTCGCCTGTTGCTTGCGTGCTGGCTGGCGTTCTTCCTTCACACTCCGCCGCAGGGCATCCATGAGATTGATGACCTTTGCAGGCGCGCGTTCCTTCGGTGCCTCAATCTTGAGGCCCCTGGATTTCTTTTCGACAAGTGTCTTGAGCGCGGCTTCGTAGTGATCTTCAAACTTGTCCGGCTCGAAGTGCCCGGATTTTGTCTCCACAATGTGCTTTGCCAGATCCATCATATCCTTGCTGATCTTCGCGTTCGAAATATCGTCGAAATATTCTTTTTCGTCGCGAACCTCGTAGGGGTATCGCAACAACATTCCCATCAATCCCTTGCCGCGCGGCTGCATAGCTATGATGTGCTCGCGACTTGTCAGCACGACGCGGCCGATCGCAACCATGTTCATCTTTTCGATGACGTCACGGATGACGACAAAAGCGTCCTGCCCCACTTTGCCATCGGGCGCGATATAGTACGGACGAATGTAATAGAGGTCGTCGATCTCGGACTTGGGCACAAATTCATCGATCTCGATTGTTCTGGTGCTCTCAAGCGCGATCGTT
>DATMZQ010000146.1:0-2165 GCA_035573615.1 Burkholderiales bacterium
CCACCAGTTGCGGCATTTGCGTCATTTCTACTCGCGACGCGACGAACACACCGATGAGCGCACCGACGATCATCGCCGGAAACAGCACCGCATAGTTACCGGACCGGAGCGCCAAAATCGTGACTACGATCGCAATGACCATGCCGGTGAAGCCGTAGATATTCCCGCGACGCGCAGTTTCCTGCTGGCTCAAGCCGGCCAGGCTCAGAATGAACAAGATCGCCGCGCCGATATAGGAAACCGTGATGAATCCCGCTGCCATGATGTCCTCTTAGTCTCTTCTGAACATCTTGAGCATGCGCTGGGTTACCCAGAATCCGCCCGCAATGTTGATGGTGGCAATCAATACCGAAATCCCCGCGAGCACCAGGACGATCGTTGATGGATTACCAATTTGCAGCAGCGCGCCAATAACGATGATGCCGCTGATTGCATTAGTCACGCTCATGAGGGGCGTGTGCAACGCCGGTGCGACGTTCCAGATTACGTGGAAGCCGATGAAGACTGCGAGCACGAACACAGTGAGATGCTGCATGAACGCAGGCGGCGCATAGGCGCCGAACAACAACAGCGTCAGCGCGCCAAGCGCCATCGCAACCAGGGAACCATAGCCTTTTGACGGCTCCGCTGCCTTGGCGGCTTTCGGTGCCGCAGCAGCCGGCGGCGCCGCAATTGCCGGAACTTTCAACGGAGGCGGCGGCCAGGTGATCGTGCCCTGATTGATGACTGTAGCGCCCCGGATAACATCGTCCTCCATGTTGACGACAATGTTGCCGTCCTTCTGCGGCGTAAGATCAGTCAGGAAATGGCGCAGGTTGGTGCCGTAAAGCTGGCTGGATTGGGTCGCGAGCCGGCTCGGCAAATCGGTATAGCCGATAATCGTGACGCCGTTGCGCACGGTGACCTCACCCGGACGGGTGTAGTCGCAATTACCACCCTGCTCCGCAGCCAGGTCCACCACCACGCTGCCCTGACGCATCGAGTCGACCATCTCTGCCGTAATCAGCTTCGGCGCAGGCTTGCCGGGAATCAGCGCGGTGGTGATGATGATGTCCACGTCCCTGGCCTGCGCAGCGAACAGATCCATTTCCGCCTTGATGAACTCGGGACTCATCTGCTTGGCATAGCCCCCGCCGCCGGAACCTTCCTCCTTGAAATCCAGCTCCAGGAATTCGGCGCCCATGCTTTCAATTTGCTGTTTGACTTCCGGGCGCACATCGAACGCACGCACAATCGCACCCAGGCTGCGCGCCGTCCCGATCGCCGCGAGCCCCGCCACCCCGGCGCCGATGACCATGACTTTGGCAGGCGGCACTTTCCCCGCTGCCGTGATTTGACCCGTGAAGAAACGTCCGAAGTGCTGCGCCGCTTCGATGACGGCGCGATAGCCGGCAATATTGGCCATGGAACTCAACGCATCGAGCTTCTGCGCGCGCGAAATGCGCGGCACGGCATCCATGGCGATCACCGTGACCCGGCGTGCCTTGAGCCGCTCCATCAGTTCCGGGTTCTGCGCAGGCCAGATGAAACTGAGCAGCACCGCGCCTTCGCGCAACAAATCCGCTTCGTGCACACCAAGCCCCGGTTGCTGCTCCGGTGCACGGACCTTGAGCACGATCTGCGCTTGCGACCACAACGCGCGCGTATCGGTCACGACTTCCGCACCGGCCGCCCGATAAGCGTCGTCCGCAAATTGTGCACCTTGTCCTGCGCCTGCCTCGATCGCCACCGAGTAACCCAGTTTTACCAGTTGGCCGACCGTCTCCGGCGTAGCCGCGACGCGCTTCTCGCCGGCGTGGATTTCCTTGGGAATGCCGATTCTCATTTCGCTGTGATCTCCGCTTTTGATGTCACTTGAATCACCGGTGCTGTTTGTATTTAGCCAGTTCCAGTTTGCCGATCTGGTTGCGATGCACTTCGTCCGGCCCATCGGCAATGCGCAGCAACCGCGCCAGCGCATAAGCCACGCCGATGCCATGATCGTTGCTGAGTCCGGCAGCACCGAACGCCTGGATTGCCCAATCGACGACCTTGCACGCCATGTTCGGAACCGCCACTTTGATCATCGCGATTTCGGCCTTGGCGCCCTTGTTGCCGACCGTGTCCATCATGTGGGCGGCATGCAATGTCAGCAAGCGGCTCTGGGCGATGCCGATGCGCGACTC
>DATMZQ010000147.1:0-3072 GCA_035573615.1 Burkholderiales bacterium
AGTGGCCGGGAGTGATCGTGCGAGAGTTGGTGCTTGGGATGGCCATCGGTCTGGCCACGAATTTTGTGTTTGAAGCAGCCCAGATGGCTGGCGCGATTCTGGGTGTGCAAATGGGATATTCGCTGGTCAACATTCTCGATCCGCAAACCCAGGTGGACACGACGGTAGTTGCGTTGTTCCATCAGTCAGTGGCATTCCTCCTGTTTCTGCAACTGGACGTACATCACTGGATCCTTCGCGGCATCGCGCACAGTTTTGAATACTTATCACCCGGCGCGATCCATCTAAATCGCGGCCTGACCACCGAATTGCTGCACGGAGTGGCGGGCGTGCTCGTAACCGGCCTGCAGATCGCCGCTCCCGTACTGGCCGCAACCCTGGTGGCAGACGTGATTCTGGGATTCCTGGGGAAAGCTTCGCCGCAAATGCCTCTGATGTTATTGGGCCCCGCGCTCAAGAGTATGTTGGGCGTGAGCCTGCTCATCACGGTCATCCACTATTGGCCGGCACTGTTTGAGCGTTACTTCACGGAATCCGTGGAATTTTCGGAGCGGCTTCTGCATCTGGCGGCACGGTCATGAGCCAGAACAAGACAGAAAAGCCGACACCACGGCGACGGCAAAAGGCTCGCGAGCAAGGCCAGGTCGCACGTTCGCGAGACTTGTCCGGCATTCTGGCTTTGGCGGGCGCGTTCGGCGTCGTCGCCTGGCAAGGCAATTCGGGAATCGAAGTCTGGCGAAGTCTGTTGCGGCAAGCATTTCAGTTTTCCGGCGCAGATTCGCTTTCCCCTACCGCTCCCGTGTTCGTGTGGACCGGTTGGACGCTCGCCAAATGCGTGGTGCCGGTGATGGCAACTGCGTGGACTATGTCTTTGCTTGGAGGCTTGGCACAAGGCGGTCTGGTGTTTGCGCCGGAAGCCTTGATTCCCAAAGTTGAACGGCTCAGTCCTGGGACGAAATTGAAACAGATCTTTTCCCTCACCGGGTTGAGCGGACTTCTAAAGTCCTTGCTGCCGTTCGCAGCCATCGCCTACGTGGGCTTTGCCACGATTCGCGACCACTGGATCGCGATCGTGATTGCCTCTAATACCAGCCTATGGACTTTCGGCCGCTTCTTGATCACGCTCCTCTTCGAGGTGACCTGGAAATCCGCGCTGGTCCTAGGAGTTTGGGCGTTCGTGGATTACTTCCTCACCTGGCGAAAGTCAGAAAGCGACATGCGCATGTCGCGGGAAGAGATGCGGCAAGAGACCAAAGATTCAGACGGAAACCCGCAGATCAAGATGCGCATCCGGCGACTGCAACGGCAGATGCGCAAGCAACTGATGTTGCGTGAAACGGAGAAAGCGACCGTCGTAGTTACCAACCCGACGCACTTTGCGGTAGCAATTCTTTACTCAATGGACATGGGTGCGCCCGTCGTAATTGCCAAGGGCCGAAATCGGCTGGCGCAAAAGATGAAGCAGATTGCGCGTTGGAAAGATATTCCGGTGCTGGAGAATCCTCCGTTGGCCCAGGCGCTGTACAAGACGGTCGACGTTGGACAAAGCATTCCAGCCAAGCTCTACACCGCCGTGGCCGAAGTCCTGGCATTCGTGTACCGAGCACAGGCGCAGGTCAGGCGACAGGGAGGGGTTGAGACACGCTAATGGCTGCCATCACTAAACCGAAGCTCGCAGGAGGATCCAAGGTTGATTGGATCGTACCGGCCGCGGCTGTCAGCATGGTCTTCGTCATGCTGGTGCCGATGCCCGGCTTTCTGCTCGACATCATGCTGGCCTTTAGCATGACGGCATCGGTGCTGGTACTTCTTACGGCCGTCCAGATTCTTCGTCCAGCGCAATTTTCTGTCTTCCCCAGCCTGCTCCTGTTGATGACCCTGTTCCGCCTGTCGCTCAACCTGGCCAGCAGCCGGCGAATCCTGCTGCACGGCGCCGAAGGCGCTTCGGCAGCAGGCCGCGTGATTGAGGCCTTCGGCCAATTCGTCGTGGGCGGCAACTATGTTGTCGGATTCGTCTTGTTCTTGGCTCTGATTGCCATTCAGTACATCGTGGTCAGTCACGGCGCGGTGCGAACCGCGGAAGTTACGGCGCGTTTCACTCTCGATGCCATGCCCGGCAAGCAGATGGCAATCGATGCCGATCTGAACGCCGGGTTGATTGATGAAGTGCAGGCCCGAGCCCGCCGCGAGCAGATTGCGCACGAAGCGGAATTCTATGGCGCGATGGATGGCGCAGCTCGCTTCAATCAGCGCGACGCCCTCGCCACGATTCTGATCACCGCCATCAACATCATTGCCGGCTTCCTCATTGGCGTCCTCCAGCAGGGGGTGCCCTTCATGGAAGCGCTGAAGACCTACACGGTGCTGACCGTCGGCGACGGCCTGGTCACGATGATTCCCTCCCTGCTGGTGTCAGTCGCGGGCGGCATGGTGGTCACGCGAGCGTCCTCGGACGGCACGTTATCGACAGACCTAGGCAAGCAGCTGTTCGGCAGCAGCCGTCCGTTATGGATCGCCGCCGCCGTGATGACCGGGCTTGCTCTGATTCCCGGACTGCCGAAGCTTTCATTCATTCTGATGGCCGTCATCATGGCGGCTCTCGCGCGCCGCGCTACATTAGAACCCGAGGCTGAGAAGCCGGCAGCCAGCACCTCCGTCGGGAAGTCCCAGGGTGCTGCGGCGCTGGCGCTTGATCCGCTCGACGCAGCATTGAAGTTGGATGACCTGATGCTCGAAGTAGGCGTCGGCCTCGTGCCGCTGGTAGACGCCAACAAGGGCGGGCAATTGCTGACCAAGGTCCGAGCCCTACGCAAACACCTGGCAACACAACTTGGCTTCCTGGTTCCCTCGATTCACATTACCGACAACCTGACCATCAAGGATCTGGAATATGTCGTGTACCTCCGCGGCGTAGAAATTACGCGCTGGGAGATGCGGCGCGATTGCCTGCTGGCTATCAGTTCCCAGCCGACTCCGCCCGCTCTGCCGGGTGTCGACACGCGCGATCCCGCATTCGGCGCACCCGCAAAGTGGATCACAAAAGATCAGCAGGCCCAGGCATTGGCGGCGGGT
>DATMZQ010000148.1:0-3477 GCA_035573615.1 Burkholderiales bacterium
CGTGCCGATCTATCCGGTCAAAGGGTATTCGGTGACCGTAGCGCTGACGCATCCGGAGAAGGCTCCAATGATGTGCCTGAGCGACGAGAACGCCAAAATCGCCATTTCAAGATTGGGGTCACGCCTGCGGGCCGCCGGCACGGCTGAACTGACCGGGTACGACACCTCGCTGAGCGCCTCGCGCTGCAACGCGATCCTGTCCCGGATCGAGCAGCTTTTCCCTGGCGCCGGAGACTATGCCAAGGCGTCGGCATGGGCTGGGCTGCGTCCGGCAACGCCGAGCAACGTGCCGCTGATCGGGCGTACCGGGTATCGGAATCTGTATCTCAATACCGGACATGGCACGCTGGGCTGGACTTTGGCCTGTGGCTCCGGGCAGGCCGCCGCTGACCTCATTGCCGGACGCCAACCTCAGGTGAATTTCCCTTTTAGCTAACGGGTCTAACAGACTCGAATTGTTTGACGCTAACGGCGCACAGCTAGCAAAATAGCAGGTCTTGCCTGCTTGCCAAGCGGCCCGGCAGGCAGGGCGCCCACTATTTGATACCCATCGTTTCAGCCCGCGGAAAAAATACCATGGCCATTTTCTTGAAGACCGGCATTTCGGCCGAGCAGGACGCTGCCGATATTGCCCGGGTACGTAAAACTGTCGAGGACATCCTTGCCGACATCGAAAAGCGCGGCGATGTTGCCGTGCGCGAACTCTCGAAGAAATTCGATAACTGGGCACCCGACAGCTTCCGCATGAGCAAAGGCGAAATCGAGGACTGTGTGCGCCAGTTGCCGAGGCAAGTCGTCGACGATATCAAATTTGCCCAGGAGCAGATTCGCAATTTTGCCCAGATCCAGCGTGACGCCTTACGCGATGTGGAGGTTGAGACCCTGCCTGGCGTGGTACTGGGGCACAAGAACATTCCGGTCAACAGCGTCGGCTGCTACGTGCCGGGCGGGAAATATCCGTTGGTTGCGTCCGCGCATATGAGCATTGTGACCGCGCGCGTGGCTGGCGTGAAGCGCATTATCTCGTGCGCGCCGCCTTACCAGGGCAAGCCCCATCCGGCTATCGTGGGAGCCATGCATCTGGGCGGCGCGGATGAGATTTACACGCTTGGCGGTGTGCAGGCGATTGGTGCGATGGCGCTGGGCACCGCGACGCTGAAGCCGACCGATATGATCGCCGGCCCGGGTAACGCATTTGTCGCAGAAGCTAAACGTCAGCTGTCCGGTCGTGTCGGCATCGATCTGTTCGCTGGTCCGACCGAAACGCTGATCATCGCCGATGACAGTTGTGATGCGGAGATGTGCGCGACCGATCTCTTGGGCCAGGCGGAGCATGGACCCAACTCGCCCGCCATTCTATTGACCAATTCGCGCAAGATTGCAGAAGACACTATCAAGGAAGTCGGGCGCCAGTTGCAGACCTTGCCGACCGCCGAGATTGCCGGCCAGGCCTGGAAGGATTATGGGCAAGTGATCCTGTGCAAGGACTACGCGGAAATGGCCCGGGAAGCCGATCGCATCGCTTCCGAGCATGTGCAGGTCATGACCAAGGATCCGGATTACTTTCTGCGCAACATGACCAACTACGGCGCGCTGTTTCTGGGTCCGGAAACCAATGTCTCCTACGGAGATAAAGTGATCGGCACCAATCACACGTTGCCAACGCGCAAAGCCGCGCGCTACACCGGTGGGCTGTGGGTCGGCAAATTCATCAAGACCTGCACCTATCAACGGGTGAAGCCGGAAGCCTCCGCAATGATTGGCGAATATTGCTCGCGGTTGTGCGCCGTGGAAGGCTTCGCGGGACACAAGGCGCAGGCCGATCTGCGGGTAAAACGTTATGGGCGCCTTCGCGCTGCCTGAAGAACCGTAAAGCAGCGGTACCTCTTCGGACTCCTGAAAACAGCCGCTGCGCCGGCTGTTTTTGTTTTTCCTTTATCTGTAGCCAATCCGTAGCCATCCTGACGCTAGCCTGATTGCACGCCAGCGGGGAGGTGCATGGACGAATTGGGCGTATACGTAGTTCGGGTCTACCGAAAGGATGACGAAGGCATGACTGGGCTCGTTGAGTCGGTGGCGAGCGGCGAACAATTGTCGTTTCATACCACGCAGGAACTCTGGAGCGCACTCAGAAATCTGCCTACCCCCCGGCGACATACTGCAGATGAACCTAACGATAAGGAGGGTCACACATGAAAGCAATTTTGGTGGGAGGGATGGCGGCCGTCGCGATGATCGCAGCAGACGCCGCGATAGCGGCCAAGGTCAACATACCGAAGGAGGGCAGCTACGCCTTCGACTTCTGTCCCATAGGTCGTGGCAAAACTTTTTCATCGGGAGACAAGTTTTTTGTGATGAACTATGACCTCGACGCGATCGTAAGGAGTACTCCCTCCGGAGGAGCGTTCGATCGCATGGGAGCCCGGTGCTACGGCATTTACGCCAATATAAACGATCGCCAGCGTGAAGCGGGTATATGCGAGATTACGGATCTCGATGGCGACAAATGGTTTATGGACTACCACGGCAACGCGGATGGCAAGGGCGGTACCTATACCGCTGCATACGGCACTGGCAAGTATGACGGCGTAATCATACAAGGCGAGTATCGACTGGATAACAATTGGGGCAGCCCGTCCAAAGAAGTCAGTTTCCTGGGATGCAACCCTAACAAGGGCACTTACAAGCTGAAGTAAGGACCGTGTGACCTTGCGGTTGCTTGAGTGCCGAGCGGAGGATGCGCATACTGGCGCGCAGTAGTGCGAGTACAGGCACGATCGACTCTTGCGCCAGAGAGCCGAGAAAGGACTCCGGGATGAGCAAGAGAGCGTCCTTCGCGAAAATCAGCCGTCCACGCCTGTTCGGAGTGGTGGCGCGCGAGCGGCTGTTCTCGGTGCTGGATGAAAACCGCGGTCGGCCGCTGATCTGGATTTCCGGTCCGCCCGGTGCCGGAAAAACCGCGCTGGTCGCGAGCTACCTCGAAGAACGGGCCTATCCCACCGTTTGGTATCAAATTGATGCCGGAGACGCTGACCCGGCTTCTCTGTTTCACTACCTTGCATTGGCGGCCGAGCCTATAACTAAAGCCCAATCGGCTCCGCTTCCACGATTTGTCCCCGAGCACTTATCCGATTTACCGAGCTTCGCTCGTTTATTTTTCCGCGCATTTTTCGCACAGTTGCCCGAAGGTGGAGTACTGGTGCTGGACAATTATCAGGACACACCGCTGGATGCGTCCCTACACGAGATCGTGCGCCAGGCCATTGCAGAAGTGCCGCCCGGTCACTCAGTCATCGGAATCAGCCGGGTCGAAGCGCCTCCTAGCTTTGTTCAATTCGCGGCAACGGGATTCATGATCGATGTGCGCTGGGACAAGCTGCAACTCACCTTTGAAGAAGTGCGCGCCATTGCGGCAAAACGAAGCGTGACGGATGACTGGTTGCTTAAGGCACTGCATCAGCAATCCCAGGGATGGGC